>DASVZI010000090.1:0-36161 GCA_036391735.1 Rhodocyclaceae bacterium | reverse complement strand
GCCGGCGGAGGAGGGATTCCGCCGGCCGACCGCCTCACCGGGGGCAAGGGGTTGGCCTATCGTGCGCGCCGCGGGGGCGCGTCAGCCGAAGGCGTCGGCGAGCAGGTTGCGCAGCCAGCCGTCGGCGTATTCCGCCTCCATGCGGCGATAGATGCGCGGCACCGGCTTCGGCGCGTCCTTGGTACCGAAGGTCACCGGCGAAATGCCGCTGCCTTCCTTGATGTAGACCCACTGGCCGTTTTCGACGCGGTAGAGGTGCACCACCGAGAAGCCCCAGTCGTGCGCCACGACGCTGTAGCAGGTATTGGTGTAGACGGGCACCGGCGGCGGCAGGCCGTTCAGCTTGGCGACCAAGCTCGCCACCACGGCCTTGGCCTGGGAATTGGCCATATGCGCCGATTTCGGAAAGGCGTTGCCGGTCTGCGGCTCGCCGCCGATGCAGGAATCGCCGATGACATAGACGTCCTTGTGCGCCTTCGACTCCATGCTTTCGGGCTTCACTTCGCACCAGTTGCCCTTGAACGTCGCCAGGCCGGTGTCGCGGGCGATCTTGCCGGCGCGATGCGGCGGGATGACGTTGAGCACGTCGCACTTGATGTCGTCGAAGGTGGTGTGGGCGGTCAGCGTCTCGCCGTCGATGCGCTCGACCAGGCCGCCGGCCGAGGCGCCGACCCATTCGATCATGCCGCCGCTGCCGTAGCCGTAGAGCTCCTTCCACGCCTGCTCGAACAGCGGCCGCTTGGAGAAGCCGTCGTTGGAGTCGAGGATCAGGATCTTCGCCTTCTTCTTGCCGTGCTCGCGGCAATGCATGGCGACCTGCGCAGCGCGCTCATAGGGGCCGGGCGGGCAGCGGAACGGCGCCTTCGGCACGACGATGACGAAGCGGCCGCCGTCGGGCATCGCCTCGAGCTGCTTCTTCAGCAGCAGCGTCTGCGGGCCGGCCTTCCAGGCATGCGGCACGCGTCCCTCGGAAAGCTCGAGGCTGTGTCCGGGCACTGCGGCGAAATCGAACTCGACGCCGGGCGAGACGATCAGCGCGTCGTAGTCGAGGACCTTGCCGGCGGCCGTAGCGACCGTCTTCTTGGCTGGGTCGACCTGCGTCACTTCGTCGTGCACGACCTTGACGCCGCGCGCGGCGAGCTTGGCGTAGCCGGCTTCCAGCGTGCGGATGTCGCGCACGCCCGAGACCACTTCGTTCGACAGCGGGCAGGAGGTGTAGCGGGTGCCGCGTTCGATCAGCGTGACGTCGATGCCCGGGTCGAGCAGGCGCAGGTAGCGCGCAGCGGTGGCGCCGCCGAAGCCGCCGCCGATGACCACGACACGGGCCTTGGCGGCCGCAGCGCGGGCCTGCGGAATCGAAAGCACGGAAGCGCCAGCGGCGGCGGATATGGCCTTGAGGAAGCTGCGACGATCAAAGGGTTGCATGGCTGCTCCTCACTTGGCCTGGGCGCCGTAATAGCGCGCGGCGACCGGAACTTCGGCCGGCTTCATGTCCTGCGCGGCCTTGCTCATCTTGCGATGGGGCATCTTGAATTCCTTGCTGCGGAACTTCTCGAGTTCGAGTTCCATGTACTTCGACCACTGGCCATTGAGGCGCGGCACGTCGACGTCGGGGTCTGAGCCGGTGAAGCCGTGGCAGTCCTCGCAATTGCCGCCGATGACGTCCCGGCCCTTCTTGACCAGCACGGCGTTGGCCGGCTGCGGCGAGGGTACCCAGCGCTGCCGGGCGAAGTGGGCGGCCAAGCCGTCGATCTCGTCGTCGGAGAAGCCCCTCACGATGCGGGGCATGGTGACGCCGTCGCGCTCCCCGTACTTCCATTGCTTCATGATGCCGGCGAGGTAGGCCTGAGGCAGGCCGCCGATCGAGGGCATCGAGACGCCGACGCTGACGCCGCCGACGCCATGGCAGTTGTTGCAGGTGCGGGCGAGGACCTCGACGTTCGGCCGCGCCGACGCGGTCCCGGCGGCGCCGAGCATGGCCAGGATCAGGAGTGATTTGCGCATCGAATATCTTCCTCCGTCAATGCATGGTGGCGCGGCCGACCAGCACCAGCGTCAGCAGCGTGAGGCCGGCGATGATGAGCACGGTGGCCAGGATGGACGCCACCAGGTCGGTGCGGCGCGACAGCCGCTTGACCAGGTGCTTCTCGAGTTCGCCGCGCGCCAGCAGGCGCTCGTACTCGAGGCGGTGGTCGTGCTTGAACTCCTCCAGCGGAATGGCGCCGGTAAAGATGGTGGTGCTCATCGGGAAGCGCTCGGGGCGGAAATGCACGTTGAAGAAGTGCACCGTGTTGAGGAACACCGCGGCGAGCACGGCTTCTTCCGCATGCACGAGGGTCGCGATGTTGAACACCCAGCCGGGCAGGAACTGGGCTGTCTTCTCGGGGAAGAACAGCATCAGGCCGGACGAGCCGATGATGGTCGCGCCCCAGAACGGCGCCCAGTAGTCGAAGCGCTGCCAGTAGGTCCAGTGGCAGAAGTTGGGGCGCTCGGCCCGGCCGAAGAACCACAGGAACATGTTCTTCAGGTCGCGCACGTCCTGCATGCTCGGAACCATCGAGGTGCCGCCGAACCAGTTGAAGTTCTTGCCCTTCTTCCAGATGTTCACCACGACGATGGCGAGATGGAACAGGAAGATGGAGAGCCAGGTCACGGCGGCGGCGCGGTGAATGATGCCTTCCATCTTCGGTCCGCCGAGGAATTCGACCACCGCCTTGGCCCACGCGGTATGCGAGAACAGCAGCGAGGTGCCGGTGAGGATCAGCACCATGGTCGAGATGGCGAACAGCGCGTGGATCCAGCGCCAGATCGGCGTGAAGCGGCGGAAGTAGACGACTTCCGGATGGTCGAGGTCTTCCTTGAAGCCCTTGCCCTGGATGCGATCCATCGATTCCCGGTAGAGCCACAGCACCACGTGCACCCAGAAGAAGATCATCACGCCGAGGATCAGCGCGCCCATGAAGCGCTTGGCCCAGTAGAGGCCCGGATACTTGTCGAGGTTGTCGGGGTCGCCGTGCGGCTGGAACTGCAGGAAGGATTCCGTCGCGTTCTTGTGGCAGTTGCGGCAGTTCTTAAGGCGATTGGCGGGGTACACCGACGAGCTCGGGTCGTCCGCCTTCTTGACGTTGTGGCCGGTGTGGCAGTCGAAGCACTTGGCCGTGTTGGTGTAACCCAGCCGGTTGACCTGGCCGTGATAGGAGGCGAGATAGGTGGCCTGGGCCTCCTTGTGGCAATCCCCGCAGTTCTTCGTGATCGAGAGCTTGGCCGCGTCGCCCTTCGGCGAACGGATGTCGTGCATGGTGTGGCAGTCGGAGCAGACGGCCGATTTCGCGTCGTGCTTCTGCATCACCGCCTGGCCGTGGATGGAGCCGAGATACTCCTGTTTCTGCTTCTCGTGGCAGCGGCCGCAGACCTCGGGGTTCTTGAGGCGATGCTCGAGCCGCTGCGCTTCGCCGGGGGCGCCGATGTTGTGGGCGTCGTGGCAATCGTGGCAGGCGGCGGCGACCCGCGACTGGTCGCGCGGATTGGGGCGCGCATGCGCCGAGTGCAGGTAGCTGTCGGTCTGCTTGAGCACGACGGCGAGGCGCTCGGCCTTCTTGGCGTCGCCGCCCTTGCTGACCTTGTCCCATTCCTGCTGATGGCACTCGACGCACCCGATGGCCTTGGCCAGCGGCTTGGCGTGCGGCAGCTTGGTGACGTCGCGGTGGCAGCCGACGCAGGCGACCTCGCCGTGCACGCTGTGCTCGAGCACCTTGGGATCGATGTAGATGTTCTTGCTTTGGCCGTCGCGGGCAACGACGGTCTTTTCGGCCGTGTCGCCATGGCAGCGCATGCATCGTTGGTTGGCGATGTTCGGCGGCGATGCTGTCGGTGCTGTCGGGACCTCGCTTTCGGATGCCGATGCGAGCAGCGACAGCGCAGCCAGCAGCAGGCCTGCAACCAGGCCTCTGGCGGTTCTTGCCATGTGAGTCTCCTCTTTCTTCCCGCGGGCGTTCGACGCCGCGGATTTATTGGTACCGCTATTAAGAAAGCGACTATTGCAACCGGCATGCCATGCGGAATCGGTTGGCTAACACATTGTGTTTTCGTGGTTATTCGGGGCGTCCGAGCGTCAAGGGGGCGTCAAAAAATGCCGTGCGCGGCATAGGGCTGTGCCGTATATGGCACAATCCGGCCATGGCCGATTCCCATCTCCTGCCGCAGACGCTCGCCCTGGCGGATTCCCTGCCCGAGCCGCGCATGTTCATCTCCGCCGATTACCGGGTGCTCGGTGTTAACCGGGCTTGGCGCGACCATTTCGGCGAGACCGATGTCCGCGGGCGCTTCTGCTACGAGATATCCCACAAAGCGTCGGCGCCCTGTGATCGCATGGGCGAGAGCTGCCCCCTCAAGACCAGCCGCGATCGCCGGGCCCCGGCGCGCGCCCTCCATGTCCATCAGACGCCGAATGGGCCGGAGCATGTGGACGTCGAGGTGTCACCGATCCGCGACGCCTGCGGGCGCGCCGCCTTCTTCGTCGAGACGGTGCGCGTGGTGCGCCGCGCGCGCAGCAGGCCGACGCGGCAAGGCCTGGTGGGACGTTCGCCGGCCTTCAACCGCCTGCTGGAAATGATCGAACGCGTCGCGCCCTCGGAAACGACGGTGCTGCTGCTGGGCGAATCGGGCGTCGGCAAGGAACTGGCGGCGCAGGCGCTGCACGATGCCAGTCCCCGGGCCCGCGGTCCTTTCGTCGTCGTCGATTGCGCCGGGATGACCGAGACGCTGATCGGCAGCGAACTGTTCGGCCACGAGAAGGGCGCCTTCACCGGCGCCGTGGCGCGCAAGGCGGGGCTGGTGGAGGCCGCCGCCGGCGGCACCCTGTTCGTCGACGAGGTCGGCGACATCCCGCTGTCGCTGCAGGTCAGCCTCTTGCGCCTGATCGAGTCGGGCACCTTCCGCCGCGTCGGCGGGCTCGAGCCGCTGCGCGCCGACTTTCGGCTGGTGCTGGCGACGCACCGTCCGCTGGAGCAGATGGTGGAGGACGGGCTGTTCCGACGCGACCTCTACTATCGGATCAGCGCCTTTCCGATCCGCGTGCCGCCGCTGCGCGAGCGTGCCGAGGATCTGCCACTGCTCGCCGAATCGCTGCTTTCGCGGGTCAGCCGCCGCGGATTGCGCCTGCACCCCGACGCCATGGCGAAGCTCGCACGCCATCCGTTTCCCGGTAACGTGCGCGAACTGCGCAATGTGCTGGAGCGAGCCGCCCTGCTCGCCGACGGCGACGTCGTCGAAGCCAGGCACTTGCCGGAGGCGATGGGCGAGATCGCGTATTGCGCGGCCGCCGCAGGAGAGATCGTCACCCTGGCCGAGGCCGAGCGCCGCTACCTGCGGTGGGCGGTAGCGCGCCACGCCGGCGATCGCCACGCGCTGGCCCGCACGCTGGGCGTCAGCCCGCGGACCCTGTTCCGCAAGCTCGCGGAATTGTAGTCAGCGGTAGTCGCGCGCGCCGAAGATGGCGGTGCCGACGCGGACGATGGTCGCGCCTTCGGCGATCGCCGCCTCGAGGTCGTGCGACATGCCCATCGAAAGCGTGTCGAGGCGCAATCCGCACTCGGTCTCGATGCGGTCGCGCAGGTGCCGCAGTTCGGCGAAGCGCTGCCGAGCGACGGCCGCGTCGGCTTCGGGGACGGCCATCAGGCCGCGCAGCGCGAGGTTGGGCAGCTGCGCCACCCGGCGCGCGAGTTCGATCGCCTCGGCCGGCGCGCAACCGCTCTTGGAAGCCTCGCCGCCGAGGTTGACCTCGACGCAGACCTGCAGCGGTGCCATTCCCGCCGGTCGCTGCGCAGACAGGCGCTCCGCGATCTTCAGCCGGTCGATTGAATGGACCCAGGCGAACGCCTGGGCCACCGGTCGGGTCTTGTTGCTTTGCAGGGGGCCGATGAAGTGCCACTCGAGGGCGAGATCGGCCAGCGCGGCGATCTTGGCGACTGCTTCCTGCACGTAACTCTCGCCGAAGGCGCGCTCGCCGCGGCTCGCGGCCTCGCGGACCGCCTCGGCCGGCCAGGTCTTCGATACGGCGAGCAGGCGAACGCCAGCCGGGTCGCGGCCGGCCGCGGCGCAGGCGGCCGAAATGCGCGCATGGACAGCTTGCAAGTTGGCGGAGATTGATGTCATATAGCGGCCTTAGTATACAAAGCCGATCGCCCGAACCCGATCGCCCCAAGGAAGGCCCGAATGGACATCACCGAACTCCTCGCTTTCGTCGTCAAGAACAAGGCGTCCGACCTGCACCTCTCCTCCGGCCTGCCGCCCATGATCCGCGTGCATGGCGACATCCGCCGCATCAACCTGCCGCCGCTGGAGCACAAGGACGTGCACGCCATGGTGTACGACATCATGAACGACGGCCAGCGCAAGGTGTACGAGGAGCACATGGACATCGACTTCTCGTTCGCGGTGCCGGGGCTGGCCCGTTTCCGCGTCAACGCCTTCGTGCAGAACCGCGGTGCCGGCGCCGTGTTCCGTACCATTCCGTCCAAGGTGCTGACACTGGAGCAGCTCAACGCACCGAAGATTTTTGCGGAGATCGCCCGCACGCCGCGCGGCGTCGTTCTGGTAACGGGTCCGACGGGCTCGGGCAAGTCGACCACGCTGGCGGCCATGATCGACGACATCAACGAGAACGACTACGGCCATATCCTGACCGTCGAGGACCCCATCGAATTCGTGCACGAGTCCAAGAAGTGCCTCGTCAACCAGCGCGAGGTGGGCCCCCACGTGAAATCCTTCTCCCAGGCGCTGAAATCGGCGCTGCGCGAGGACCCGGACGTGATCCTGGTCGGCGAAATGCGCGACCTCGAAACCATCGGCCTGGCGCTGTCGGCAGCGGAAACCGGCCACCTGGTGTTCGGCACCCTGCACACCAGTTCGGCTGCCAAGACCATCGACCGTATCGTCGACGTTTTCCCGGCCGCGGAAAAGGAAATGGTGCGGGCGATGTTGTCGGAGTCGCTGCGCGCGGTGATTTCGCAGACCCTGCTGAAGACCAAGGACGGCAGCGGCCGGGTGGCCGCGCACGAGATCATGATCGGCACGCCGGCCATCCGCAACCTGATCCGCGAGAACAAGATCGCACAGATGTACTCGGCGATCCAGACGGGCCAGCAGTTCGGCATGCAGACGCTCGACCAGAACCTGCAGGATCTCGTGAAGCGGGGTATCGTGGCGTCGTCCGAAGCGAGAAGCAAGGCGGCAAACAAGGATATCTTCCCCGGCTAGGCCGGGGAAGATATCCTTGCGGGCATAATGACCCGCCCCTCCCGGCCTCCCCTCACGGGGAGGCGACTGGAATGAGCCGCTGGCGCGGCAGAGTTGACGCGATCGCGGGGCGGAGAGAAGTCGGAGAGCGATAGATGGAACGCGACGAAGGCGTAAGGTTCATGCACCAGCTGCTGGCGATGATGGTGCAGAAGAAGGGCTCGGACCTCTTCATCACCGCCGGCTTTCCGCCGGCCATCAAGATCGACAGCAAGATGACGCCGGTGACGCAGCAGGCGCTGACGCCGCAGCACACCATCGAACTGTGCCGCGCGGTCATGAACGACAAGCAGGCCGCGGAGTTCGAGGCGAGCAAGGAGTGCAACTTCGCCATCAGCCCGGCCGGCATCGGCCGATTCCGCGTCAACGCCTTCATCCAGCAGGGCCGCGCCGGCATGGTGCTGCGGACGATCAATACCGCCATCCCGAACTTCGAGGACCTCAAGCTGCCGGCGGTGCTGAAGGACGTGTCGATGACCAAGCGCGGGCTGGTGTTGTTCGTCGGCGGCACCGGCTCGGGCAAGTCGACTTCCATGGCGGCGATGATCGGCTACCGCAACGAGAACTCCTACGGCCACATCATCACCATCGAGGACCCGGTCGAGTACGTGCACGAGCACAAGAACTGCATCGTCACACAGCGGGAGGTCGGCGTGGACACCGATTCCTGGGAGGTGGCGCTGAAGAACACCCTGCGGCAGGCCCCCGACGTCATCCTCATCGGCGAAATCCGCGACCGAGAGGTGATGGAACACGCGATCGCCTTCGCCGAGACCGGCCACCTGGCGATGGGCACGCTGCATGCGAACAACTCGAACCAGGCGATGGACCGCATCATCAACTTCTTCCCCGAGGAGCGGCGTCCGCAGCTGCTGATGGACCTGTCGCTCAACCTCAAGGCGGTGGTGTCGCAGCGCCTGATTCCCTACCGGGAGGGCAAGGGGCGCGTGCCCGCAGTCGAGATCCTGCTCAACTCGCCGCTGATCTCCGATCTGATCGGCAAGGGCGAGGTGCACGGCATCAAGGAAGTCATGAAGAAGTCGCGGGAGCTCGGCATGCAGACCTTCGACCAGGCGCTGTTCGAGCTCTACGAGGCCGACAAGATCACCTACGAGGACGCCCTTCGGTTCGCAGACTCCATGAACGAGGTACGCCTGCAGATCAAGCTGCACGGCAAGGAAACCAAGGACCGCGACCTCAACGCGGGGATCCAGCAGCTCGACATCGTTTGAGCGCGCCGGACCGGGCCGGCGGCTAGCGCTTCGGCTTGCGCCCCGGTGCGGCCGGAGGGATGTATCCGGACACCCGGCAGAGGATCTCCTCGACGGACTTGCCGTCCTCGAAGCGCGTTACGCTGCAGCAGGAAATCTTGCCTGTCGCGGAAAGGTCGGACAGCGAGCTGCGCACCTTCGTGAGCCTGAGTCCCAGCGCCATGGCGATCTCCGCATCGCGCACCTGGCCGTGCTTCTTGATGTGGTCGAAGATGGGAGACGTGCTCATGGTGCGGGCCCTTTCAATGCCGGCGCGGCGCGGCGGAGACGGGAGCGCGGCCTTCGATATGGCGGAAGGTGATGCGCCCCTTGCTGAGATCGTAGGGAGACATCTCCAGAGAGACACGGTCTCCCGCGAGAATGCGAATGTGATGCTTGCGCATCTTGCCTGCGCTGTAGGCGACCAGGGCGTGGCCGTTGTCCAGCGTCACGCGATAGCGGGAATCGGGCAGCACTTCCATCACCACGCCGTTCATTTCGAGTAGTTCTTCCTTGGCCACGAGTGCTCCGAAATCCAGTATCAAGAAACGACCAAGCCCGGCTGAAGCCGGGCTTGAGGGGGCGGACAGCCATCATGGCTGTACCGCGGGGCCGATCAGTCGGCCGAACGAATGTTGGACGCTTGCTTGCCCTTCGGTCCGGTCGTCACGTCAAAGCTGACGCGCTGGCCTTCCGTCAGCGTCTTGAAGCCTTGTGCCTGGATCGCCGAGAAATGCGCGAAGAGATCTTCGCCGCCGCCCTCGGGAGTGATGAAACCGAAACCCTTGGAGTCGTTGAACCACTTAACAGTGCCAATTGCCATGTCTTGAATTTCCTGAATAAACAACAAAAGAAAGGGGACCTGCCCCTGGTGGGGCGAAGCGTCAAGACAGCGGGGTGATGAGGGGATATTTCCGCAGAAACGCGGATACGGAACCGAACAGCAACGGCACTACTTGAGGATCGCGGCCGACACTATGGACTACCCGGTCTAAAAATGCAAGCGATTTCTTATCGAGCCGCTCCAATGCTGCGCCTCGATCGGCCGCTTCATATGGAGGCAGGCGCGTATGCCCCGGGAGCGTCGATCAGTAGTCCTGCCGCTCCTCGAATTCGGCCTCCGCCTCGAGCCAGTCGTCGAGTTCCTGCCCTGGCATGAATCCGCGCGATTCCGCCTTGTAATAGGCGGCCGTCGCGATATGAGTCAGCCGGTCGGCCTCGCCGGGTTCGGCATCGCGATCGGCGATGACGCTCGGGGCTGCGGCTGCACTGATCGCCGAACGCTTGGCTTTGGATTTCATCGGCTTCTCCTGGAAAAATGTCATGGAAGCGGGCGCATCGAGTGTCCCGTACCAACCAAGCTAAGCGGCGGCGTAGGTTGCGCAAGTACGTGCAAGCGCGTAAGGGCGAACCCTTATGGGAAATGTCGCGACACCTGGGGAGCGGCCACCCTCCGTGGAGATTCACGAGGCAAGAACCGCCGGGCAGGGGCCGGCTGCCCGCGTGCGCGGTCGGCCGGGGAACCGTTGCCCGGTAGAAGCAAGAGCGGACGCGAAAACGGTTTTGCCGTTTCGCGCCCGCAGCCGTGCGTCGCCGGGTCAGGCGAAGCCGTGCTTGATCATGCTTTCCTTCTCTTGCGGCTTGAACAGATTGAAGCGCGGCAGGAACTTGTCCCAGTCGATCGCATGGGCGTCGATCTCGGGGCCGTCGACGCAAGCGTGCTTGCGTACCAGCTTCCCTTCGACGTTCACCGGGACCATGCAGGCTCCGCACATGCCTGTGGCGTCGACCATGATCGAGTTGAGACTCGCTACCGTCTTGACGCCGTAGGGCTTGGTCAGGTCGCTGACTGCGCGCATCATCAGCGGCGGGCCGATGGTGACGACTTCCGCAACCAGCCGGCCCTTGCCCTTCTGCGTCTGCTGCAGCAAAGTTTCCAGCGGACCGGTGACGAAGCCCTTGATGCCGAAGCTGCCGTCGTTGCTCGTGTAGATGACTGCCAGGTGCTCGGGGAATTCGGCCTGCAGCTTGCCGACGCGCTCGTCTTCCTCGGTCCAGAACAGCAGGTCGGCGCTGCGGAAGCCCGAGATCAGCGTGACGTGGTTGCCCATGCGCAGATGCTCGCGCATGATCGGATACACCGGCGGCAGGCCCACACCGCCCGCGGTGAAGACGACGGTCTGGTTGCCCTCGTAGCGGTGCAGTTCGGACGGCAGGCCGAGCGGACCGGCGATGCCGGAGAACGAATCGCCGACGCTCATCTTGTTGATGGCGATCGAGCTGGTGCCCATGGCCTGGACCACGATGGTGATGGTGCCGGCCTTCTCGTTCCAGTCGGCGAGCGTCAGCGGAATCAACTCGCCCTTGTCCCACGGCAGCACGCGCACGAACTGCCCGGCGCGGGCGGTCTTGGCGATCAGCGGGGCATTCACCGTGAACTCGACGATGTTGTCGGCGAGCTCGATCTTCTCGAGGATGGTGAAGGATGAGGCGCCCAGCGTCGTGTAGTTCTTAGCCGCGGCCACCATGCGGCGGATCTCGCCGGTGGTCATGTCGATGTCGCCGACGATCTCGCGCGCCGCCGCCTGGCCGTCGCCGGCCGCGCGAATGGCGGTGGAGCCGCCGCGCGCGGCGTCGCCGCCGGTATAGACGCCTTCGAGCGAGGTCTGCTGCGAGCCCTTGGAAACGACGTCGATGGTGCCCCACTTGGTCGTCTTCAGGCTCGGCTCCGAGTCCTTGATGATCGGGTTGGCGGTGTTGCCCAGCGCCATGATGACCAGGTCCGTCTCCATCATCTCGGTCTTGCCGCTCGCCACCGGGCTGCGGCGGCCCGAGGCGTCGGGGGCACCTAGCTCGATGATGTCGAGCTTGGCGGCCTTGACGAAGTGCGTCTTGTCGTCGCCGACGAATTCGCAGGGTGCGCGCAGCACCTTGAGCTGGATGCCTTCCTCCAGCGCGTGGTGGAGTTCCTCCACGCGCACCGGCATCTCGGACTGGGTGCGGCGATAGACGATGGTGACGTTGCCGCCGAGCCGGCGCGAGGTGCGCGCCGCATCCATCGCGGTGTTGCCGCCGCCGATGATCATGACGTTCTTGCCCTTGCACTCGGGCACCGGCGTCTCGTAGCCCTCCATCGCGCCCTGCATGAGATTCACGCGAGTGAGGAACTCGTTGGCCGACATGACGTTCAGCAGATGCTCGCCCGGCACGTTCATGAAGCGCGGCAGGCCGGCGCCGGTGCCGACGAAGATCTTCCAGAAGCCCGCCTTCTTGAGATCGGCGATGGTGGCGGTCTTGCCGACGATGAAGTTCTTCACGAACTTGCCGCCCAGCGCCTCGATCTTGCCGACGACGTCGTCGATCAGCTCGTTGGGCAGGCGGAACTCGGGGATGCCATAGCGCAGCACGCCGCCGAGCGTATGGAAGGCCTCGAACACCGTCACCGGATAGCCTTCGGCCGCCAGCAGGTAGGCGTTGATGAGGCCGGCCGGGCCGGAACCGACGACCGCGATCGGCGGCTTTGCCGCCTTGGCCCACGGGTCGGGCAGGTCGGCGAACTTCGCCGCGATGCCGTCGGCGTTGACCAGCTTTTCGCGCTGCGGCAGGTACCACTCGATCTGGCCGATCTCGATCGGGCGCTTCTGGTGCGCGCAGACGCCCTGGCACTGCAGCTCCTGCGGGCAGACGCGGCCGGTGACGTTGGGCAGCGGGTTGCAGCTCTCGATCAGTTCCATCGCCTCGCGGAAGCGCCCGGTACCGAGCAGCTCCAGCATCTGCGGGATGTGGATCTTCACCGGGCAGCCGCCCTTGTTCTCGGACTTGCCGGGAATCGGCTCGCCGATCTCGCAGGGCTTCTCCTCGCACTGCTTGTCGCGCAGGGCTTCGAGCCAGACGAAGAGGTCGACCTCGCGGGCCGAGAAGCCCAGGTTCATGTAGCCGAGGTAGCCCTGGTTCACCAGGCCGAAGTCGCGCGAGCGCTCGTCGGCGTCGCGCATGTAGGGCGGAATGCTGTTGTTCGCCGGCCAGTCTTCCGACAGGCCTTTGAACATCGGATAGCGATCGGACAGGTGGAGGTCGATGGCCTTGATGAACTTGCGCTTGAGCTTGAGCGGCACGCTCCAGATGAAGCGCATGAGCACCAGGCTCATGTCGTCGTTCTTCAGCAGCTGCTTCCATAGCGTCTGCGTGAATTCCGCGCCGAGTTCTTCCTGCTGGAACTCCCAGACCACCGCCTGGGTGCCGTCGGAAACGAACATGTCGCGGAACGCCTGCGGCTCGGCCAGCAGCCGGCGTTGCAGCAGCGCCAGCTGCTTTTGGTAGATGCCGACCGCTTCCGTCTGCTCCAACTCGGTGACCTGCGAGCGCGTCGCCGCCAGGGCGGTGGTCGCGTGCAGGTAGCGCTGGAGGTCTTCCTGGCTGGGATTCGGCGTGCTCATCGAATGATCTCCGCGTCGCAGTTGGCCGCCACCTTCTTGATGCGCGCTCGCAGCTCCGGTGTATCCGTCACGCGTTCGAGCGCGCCTGCGATCAGGTTGCCGACTTCCTTGGTCTGGCCGTCGACGACGATGCGGGTCTTCTCGAACAACTCGGAAAGGTCCTGGTAGCAGGTCTTGCAGTTGGTGCACTTGGCCTGTTCCGCGACATCGAAGTTCAGCAGCGCATCGCCGGCGGGCGCGGCTGCCGCGGCGCCGCCCGCTGCGGCAGGCGCCGCCAGGGCGAAGCCCGCCATCGGCACGAAGCCGCCGAGCGGCGCCTTCGACGAGGCCGCCAGCTCGGACATCGAGCGGGCAATGGCGTCGATCGACGACTCGCGCGCCTTCATCGCCTCCTCGTACTGCGCCTTGAGGCTTTCGATGCCGGCGCGGTGCGAGGCATCGAGCTTGCTGACCTGGTAGCCGCCCAGGTACTGCAGCAGTTGCCAGTACTTGCGGCGCTCCTCGACCAGCTCGACGATGATCGGCGATACGCCCAGGCGCACCAGGCGCTTATTGGCGTCGGTCGACCAGATGAACGGCACGCGACCCTCGCGGTCGGCAGGCACCAGGTCGATGTAGGCGTCGATCGGCGTGGCGTCCGGCACGTCGGCGGAGAGCCGCTTGAAGTGCTTCTTGAAGCGGTTCTCTTCCAGCGCGAAATGCGCCGGCGTCAGCGGCATGTCCATCAGCGCGACCTTGCCGTCCTCGTCGAGATATTCGAGCGTGGTGGTGGTCCAGGTCTTGTCCGGATCCGGGTTGCCGTCGAGCACGAACCAGTCGTGCAGCGTCTTGCCGCGCCTCGGGTCGTGCACGAACACCGGATTCATGCGGCTTTGCACCGCCATCAGCGCGTGCGCGTACGACGCGTCGTCGCCGATGCCGTGCTCGGGCTGGCAGGGCGTATAGACGTCGAACACCGCCGGCGAGTCGGTGTAGGTGAGGAACTCGAGCGAGTTCTTGAGGAAGTGGCCTTGCAGCGCGGTGCTGGTCGAGCAGACGAACACGTTCGGGTGGAAGGAGGCGATCAGTCCCAGCTCCTTGCGGTGCTCGTGCTTGCCGGTGTGCAGCGCGCCGATGCGGGCGAGGTCGGAATCCTGGCCGACGAAGCTCGCCGAGGAGGCCTGGCCGCCGGTGTTGGAGTACACGCCGGTGTTGAGCACCAGGAACTTCAGCGGGGTGTCGGTGACCAGGATTCGCGACAGCGCGCCGAAGCCGATGTCATAGGTGGCGCCGTCGCCCCCGATAGTCATCACCGTCGGCATCAGGTTCAGTTCGTCGGTGGTGAACTGTCCCCACGCGAGGTTGCGGAACTGCTTGGGATGCACTTCGGGATCGAAGGCGTCGTCGAGTTCCAGGCGTGCCGTGCGCAGCGCGCGGATGTCCTCGACCGCGGAAGCGGTGATGCCTTCGAAGAGGCCCTTGGCGAGCGGCTGGGCGTCCTGGAACAGGCTGTTGACCCAGGGATCGTTGTAGCAGTTGAACGGGAAGGTCGAGGCATAGACGCTGCTGCAGCCGGTCGAGTTGGCGATCACCGCACCGGCCGGGCCGTTGCCGGTAGGGCCGCTTTCGAACAGGTAGAGGCGCTTCGACAGCTGCTCGACCGTCGCCGCGATGCGGTTGCGGCGCTCGTTGTCCTGCTTGGTGGCGAGCGTGGCCTGCTTGTGATTCAGCCGTTCGATCAGGCCTTCCAGTTCGCGGATGTGATCGCGGCGGCGCTTCTCGAAGATGGCGCGGTTGGTGCCGAGCACCAGGCGGATGGCCGTCACTTCGCCGCAGCCGCGGCAGGCGCCGTGGCCGCCGTTGGTGGCGTAGTAGTTGGTGCGATCGAGCATCAGGCGCTTGATCTCGCCGTCGGCCTTGATGGCGCCATCGGTGAAGCGCGCCGGCGTGTTCGGCGTCTTGCTCATGAACTCGAAGCGCGCCTGCAGCATCTCCAGCACGGCGGCGTCCTGGTCGCGCGCCACCAGGGCGCCGGGACCGCAGACGGCGACGCATTCGAGGCAGCCGGTGCACTTCCAGGGGTCCACGGCGACGGCGTAGAGGCCGCCGCTGCCCGGGCTGGTCTTCTCCGCGGCATCGAAGAAGGGGCGCGTCTTCGCGACGGGATAGGCGGCGAGCACTTCGGCCACTTTGCCGAAGTTCTTCAGCACCGTGACCTTGTCGGTGTCCAGCAGCGTGGCGGCCTCGGCGACCATCTCGCTGAGCGCGCGCGGCTCCTTGGCCTGGCGCACCATCTCACGCACCGCCTCGGAGACCGCATAGACGTGGGCGCGCATCGCCTCCTTCTGCGCTTCGGCGACGTCGAGCCCGCGGATGGCCGTCAGCAGCAGATCATGGATGTCGTGTACGGTGTTCGGGATGGCGGCATCCGGACAGACCAGCGTGCACTCCATGCAGCCCGTGCACGACTCGGCCTTGAATTCGGGCACGGTGCGGCGGAACAGGCCCTTGTCCTTCATGGCCGAGGTGCCGGCCGGCATGAACAGGCCGGTGCCGGGAAGCACCGGCGCATCGGCAATGGTGCCTTCGCGGAACGGGCCGGCGACGAGTTCATCGTAATAGGCACGATCGCCGAAGCCGGCACTTTCGACACAGCTTCCGGCACGGCACATCGAGGCGGAAATCGCCACGCCGCGGAAACTGCCGGCATTGGCGGCAGCGGCCTCCGCCTTGGCAAAGGCAGCGGCCTCGTAGTTGACCTTGTGCGTGGCTTCGATGCCTTCGCGGATAACCGCCATGTTGCCTTCGACAACGGCACCGCCCTTGCTGCCGAACTTCTTTGAGATCTGCGCCTTGATCTTGTCAAGGATGGCGTCATTGGAAGCGCCTGCGGAGACGCGATCGACATGCCCGGCGACCGCACCGATGAAGGCGATGCCCATCATGCGCGTCTCGAGCTCTGGCGTCGGCGCGTGCTTCTTCGCCACGGCGAAGGCGTCGACGATGTAGAGGCGGATCTTCTTCTCGCGGATGGTCTTGCGCGCCCTCTCGGGCAGTTCGGCCCAGAGTTCCTCGGCGGAGAGATCCGTCTGCATGATGAAGGTGCCGCCCGCGGCGAGGCCCTTGAGCGGGTTCGTGTGGCTGAACACCTTGTGGTCCGGCGAGATCACGATCTCGACGTCCTCGAGCTCGGCGTTGGTGATCTTGATCGGCTCCGGCGACAGCGTGATGTAGTAGTTGGTCGGCGCGCCGCTCTTTTCCGAGCCGTACTTGGGCGCCGCCTTGGAGTGCATGTTGAGCACGCCGGCGAGGATGTCGGTGAGCAGCTTGCCGGACGCGATGGTGCCGTAGCCGCCGACCGAGTGGAATCGGATGCGGAAGGCGTTCTTCGGCAGGAGATTCGGGTTCTCCCCGATGTCGAGCGCCATGGCCTCGGTCTCGGGATAGGCGGCCTTGAGACGCTTCTGGAGCTCGGCGACGCGCGGCGTCGGATTCTTGGCGAAGAACTGCGAGCCGAGGTAGATCAGCGGCGCCATGCCACCCTTCTGCATGTTCTCGAAGCCCGCGATCAGGTGGCGCGGCTGCAGGTCGTGCGCGCCGAGGCCGAAGATCGCCGTGGTGATGCGCGGCATGTGGGTAATCGCCGGGATGCCCGCGTGGCGCTCGCCCGCGGAATTCTCGGCGCCCTTGAACAGCGCCTGCGTGACGAAGCTGGTCAGCGCGGTCTGGTCCGAGCGCTCGAGCACGGTGACGGCCTTCTTGCCGTTGAGCGCGGCGACCAGGTCGGCCTCCGGGAACGGCTGCAGCAGCTTGACGGAGACGCTGCCGGCCTTGACGCCCTTGCTGCGCAGGTAGCTGACCACGGCCTCGACGTCGTCGGTGACGGAACCGAGGCCGACCATGACGAACTCGGCGTCGTCGCACATGAAGGTCTGCACCGGCGAGTATTGGCGTCCGGTAAGTTCGCCGTATTCATCCATCGCCTGGCGCACGAAGCCCGGCACGGCGGCCGCGAAGTGGGTGCGGTGGTCGGCGGCGCCGGCCTGGAAGTCGGGCTGGTTCTGCACGCCGCCGGTGAGGCCGGGGTTGTTCACGTCGACCATGGCCGGGACGCGCTGGCGGGTGCCCTTCTCATGGGCGTTCGTCCATTGGCGCCGCCACTGACCCTGCAGCTCTTCGGGAATCCAGCCGAGCGTTTCCTTGATTTTCGCGCCCGCGCTATCCTTTTCGATCGCATCGGCGTGCTTGTCGAGGTACTTCTCGACCTGCTCGAGATTGGCGGCGGTCAGTTCGTCCTTGCGGCGCGCCAGGTATTGCTTGAGTTGATGGACGCGGCCCTTGGCGCCGAACAGCATCTCCTGTGCGACGGTGGGGCACGGGATGCGGCCGGCCGGATCGCCCAGGTATTCCTTGAGCAGCTCGGGCTCGGGCAGCAGCGCTTCGGAGAGCATGTGGCTGGTGGCGAAGCCGTCCATTGCGTTGGCGACGGGGATCAGCGACAGCGAGGCGACGCGGTAGGAAATCGCGGCGAGGTCGGCGGCTTCCTGGGGATTGGAACCGAACAGGATGGTGTAGCCGGAAGAGAGCAGCGCATAGACGTCGTCGTGGCCCGCCATGACGTTGAGCGAGTGCTTGGAGACGACGCGGGCGGCGACCTGCAGCACGAAGCCGCCGGTCTTCTTGCCGACGGTGACGTAATGCGATTCGAGGCCGTAGAGGATGCCCTGGCTCGACGAGGCGTTGGAGATGAACTGGCCGCCGGTGAGTGCCGCGCCGAGCGCGCCGCTTTGTGCCGAGTGCTCGCCTTCGGGGCTGAAGAAGAACGGGTGCTTGCCCCAGACGTTCATGCCGCCGTCGGCGCGGCTCGCTTCGTAGATTTCGGAAATCTCGGTCGACGGGGTGATCGGGTAGCCGATGACGCCGCCGCAGACATGTCCCATGACATTGGCAACCGAGCCGTTGCCGTTGATGACCACCGGAATGCCGGGATACTTCGCCTGTTTCGCTTTCGCTTTCATGTGCCCCATCCGCAAGATCGTTGTAATTGACAACGTCACGTAGAGCACGCGAAACCAGACCCGCGACCATACGCGACTGTTCCACACACTTTCGATGGGAAGACCTGCCGTTGCCTTGCGGGCGCGGGCCAGATGCCCCTCACGGCGCAGCCGGAAGATGGTTCCGGCCTACAGGCAGGCAAACGGTATGCGTTCGCCCGGAGATGGCATGCGAAGAGTTGGGCCCCTCGCATGTTCGTGAGCCCAAAGTATAAGAGCTAGTTTCGACGCAATGCAACATGCCCTTCCAAGTCGTGGGGTGGTTCCGCATGGCGAAAGCTTGTTGCATTACACAAAACGATTCCGCCCAGCCGCCGTGCGATCCGTCTCGATTCGGGCAGAATCGGCCCCCATGCATTCGCGCATCCGCCCCGCCGTCGCGGTAATTGTCCTGACCGTTCTGGCCATCCTCATCATGGCCGCGTCACTGGTCTTTCTGCTCTGGAACCTGCGCAGCAAGGACCTCGCCCATTCCCGGGGAGAGACGATCAGCCTCAGCCATATCCTGGCCGAGCAGACGACCCGCTCGCTGCAGAATGTCGATCTCGTCCTGTTGAACATGCATGGCGCGGTGGACGGGCAACTCAAGCGCGGCGAACCGCTGACCGACTACCCGGTGCACCGGATGCTGCGCGATCGGCTGTCCGGCATGCCGCAGATCAAGGGTATCTTCGTCGTCGGCGCCGACGGTCGCGTGGCAAGCACCTCGCGTACCTTTCCGGCCGAAGGGGTGGCCGTTGGCGACCGCGACTACTTTCGCGTTCATCGGGAGCAGGCCGACCGGGGACTCTACTTCGGGACACCGACGCATAACCGCATGGACGGACTCTGGACGGTGTACCTGAGCCGCCGCCTCGATGGCCCGCACGGCGAATTCGCCGGCGTCATCGCCGTCGCACTGAATCTTCCCTATTTCGAGGAACTCTACCGTTCGATCGCCTTCGACGGCATCGATCCCATCACGCTCTACCTTTCGGACGGCACCCTGGTGGCGCGCTCGCCGCACGACGAGGAACACATGGGCCGGCCCCTTGCCGACGGCCCGGGCGCCTGGTTCGACCATTCCGATGAGAAGACGCGCGAGGAGACGGAGCACGGGGAGCCCTATATCGTCACCTACCACCAGGTCGAGGACTTCCCGCTGATGATCGGCGTCGGCATCAGCAGGGACGAGGCCCTGGCGAGCTGGCGCGAGAAGTCCAGGCTGCTGGTCGCCGGGGCGCTCGGCGTCATGACGCTGGTGGCGCTGGCGGCATGGGCGCTGGTGCGCGACCTCGGCAAGCAGGACGCCATGGCAAAGGAACTGCTGGAGAGCGGCGAGCGGCTCCAGGAAACGATGAAGGCCGCGATGGACGCCATCATCATCGCCGACGGCAGCCAGCGCGTGATCCTCTTCAACCCGGCGGCAGAACGCATGTTCGGCTGCTCGATGGTCGAGGCGATCGGCACCCGGCTGGAGACCTTCCTGCCCGAACGCTTTCGCGCACGGCACCACGAGCACGTCGAGAACTTCGGCACCTCCGGGCACGGGTCGCGCGTCATGGCGGTGAGCCGCGAGGTGACGGGACTGCGCGCCGACGGCACGGAGTTTCCGATCGAAGCGACGGTGTCGCGCGTGACGCTCAACGGCGAGACGCTTTACACCGTCATCCTGCGCGACATCACCGAGCGCCGCCGTGCCGACCGGCAGCTGCTGGAGACAAATCGCCAACTGCGGGAACTGTCCGCCACGTTGCAGAACGTGCGCGAGAAGGAACGCACCCGCATCGCGCGCGAGCTGCACGACGAGCTTGGCCAGCAACTGACCGGCCTCAAGCTCGAACTGTCATGGCTCGGCAACCAGCTGGCGGACAAGCGCGATGGCCTGGCGGCCAAGGTGGAAGGCATGAAGCAGCAGATCGAGACGACCATCAAGTCGGTGCGCCGCATCTCCACCGATCTGCGGCCGGCGCTGCTCGACGACCTCGGCCTGTGTCCGGCGATGGAATGGCTGGCAGCGGACTTCTCGGCCAAAACGGGTATCGCCGTCGAGCTCGATCTGGCGGCCGAAGACCGGGCGCAGGGAGACGAGCTGGCCACGGCGCTGTTCCGCATCACCCAGGAATGCCTCACCAACGTGGCGCGCCACGCCGAGGCGACGCAGGTTCGCATCTCGTTGCGGACGGACGACGGACGGCTGGTGCTCGCCGTGACGGACAACGGCAAGGGCATCCGCTTGTCCGACCCCGGCAAGCCGAGCGGACACGGCTTGATCGGCATCAGGGAACGCGCCATCATGCTCGGCGCCGAAGCGGCCTTCGTCAGCAATCCGGGTGCCGGAACCACCGTGCGAATCGCCATTCCGCTCCTCCAGCAAGAGAGAGAAGCATGAACAAGATCCAGATCCTCATCGCCGACGACCACGCCATCATCCGTGACGGCCTCAAGCAGATCTTCTCCGACACCGACGACATCATCGTCGCCGGCGAGGCGGCTAACGGCCACGAGGTGATGACGAAGATCCGCCAGCGCGACTGGGACGCCCTGGTGCTGGATATGTCGATGCCCGGCAAGAACGGCTTCGACCTGATCCGCCAGATCAAGAGCGAGAAGCCGAACCTGCCGATCCTGATCCTCAGCATGCACGGCGAGGAGCAGTACGCGCTGCGCGCATTGCGAGCCGGCGCCTCGGGCTACCTGACGAAGGAGAGCGACAGCGAGCTCTTGGCCGCGGTGATCCGCAAGGTCGCCGCCGGCGGCGTCTACGTCAGCGCCGAGCTCGCCGAGCAGATGGCGCGCGAGCGCATGCCGAACGTCGAGCAGAAGCCGCATGAACTGCTGTCGGAACGCGAGTACCAGGTGTTCCTGCTGATCGTCTCGGGCCAGGGACTGACGTCGATTGCAGACCAGCTCAACCTCAGCGTCAAGACGGTCAGCACGCACAAGACGCGCATACTGCAGAAGATGGGCTTGACCAACGCGACCGAACTGGTGCGCTACGCCATCGCCCACGGACTGGCGGATTCGAGCGGGGTCTAAGAGCAGCGCCCTTTCCGTTAGGCGCTCTACGCCCGTCGCGGGACAGAGCGCCCGCTCTTCTGCCGGAGATTCGGGGCGCCGACAGGCGCCCGCCTCCCCTACTCCCGTCTTCCGATAGGCGATCCCCTATCCGGCATCCAGCGTAGGAAGTTTCCCACAGGAACTTTAATCCTCCGCCGATTCTTCTTTCGCATAGCCCTGAGCAGAATCCCGGCTGTAAAAGTTTGTAACGGTTTTCACTACGGCGCCATGCGGAGGGAAATGACAATGACAAGCACCGGGTTCGTGCGCATTACAACCAGCGTCGTCGTGGCGATTGCCGCGGGCGCGTTTTCCGCCTCGGCGTTCGCCGACGTCGACGCAGCCGCGGCGAAGAAGCTGGCCCGCAAGGACCACTGCCTGCGCTGCCATGCGGTGGCCAAGAAGAAGGAGGGGCCGTCGTACCAGGCGGTCGCCTACAAGTACAAGGGCCAGCCCGATGCCGCCGAGAAGCTGTACCAGCACTTGACCTCCGGCGAGAAGGTCAAGCTGTCCGACGGTCACGAAGAGAACCACAAGATCGCAAAGGCGAAGGACGACGCGGAGATCAGGAACCTGATCGCCTGGATCCTGGCGCAATAACAGCCGAATCACGAGGACGGGGGTAGTAGACATGACTTTCTTCAAGAAGATGCTGATGGTCTGCGCGCTTGCCGGCAGCCTGGGCTGGGCGGGCGGCGTTGCCGCCGCGGACAAGCTTCCCGACAGCAACCTGGGCGCCGCGCCTGCAACCGCGCAGGCGCGCCTCGACAAGGACAGGGTGTGCACGCGCTGTCACGACGAAAGCGAGCCGACGCCGCTGCTGTCGCTGTACCAGACCAAGCACGGCGTGCGCGGCGACGCCCGCGCCCCGAACTGCCAGAGCTGCCACGGCGAGAGCGAGAAGCATCTGCACGGCGACCCGAAGGTCAAGGGACGTGCCGCACCGGACATCGTCTTCAAGAAGGGTACCTACGAGCCGTCCGACGAGAAGGTGCGCGCTGCGCAATGTCTCAACTGCCACAAGGGGACGGCCCGCACCCGCTGGGACGGCGGCGCGCATGACGCCAACGGCCTGGCCTGCAACAACTGCCATACGATTCACCGTCCTGCCGATCCGGTCCTCAGCAAGAAGACCCAGACGCAGGTGTGCTTCACCTGCCACAAGGAACAGCGGGCGGATAGTCTGAAGATCTCCACGCATCCGATCGACGCCGGCAAGGTGGTTTGTTCCGACTGCCACAACCCGCACGGTTCGACCGCGCCCAAGCTGCTGAAGAGGAACACGGTGAACGAGACCTGCTGGACCTGCCACGCCGAGAAGCGCGGCCCGTTCCTGTGGGAGCACCAGCCGGTCACCGAAGACTGCACCAACTGCCATACGCCGCACGGCTCCAACATCTCGCCGCTGCTGAAGAACCGTCCGCCGATGCTCTGCGACGACTGCCACGATGGTCCGCACAACAGCCAGGCGCCGTACGGCAAGGGCATGGGCGGCATCCAGGGCGGCCAGACCTTCTCCGCCACCCTCAATGCGGCCAACAATCCGAACTCCAATGCGAGCGGACGGGCGTGCCTGAATTGCCACGTGATGATCCACGGGACCAACAGCCCGGCCGGCGCCTTGCTGCACCGCTAAACGAGGAGAACAGCATGAAATCCACGAACAGGAAGCTCGCGATCAAGGTTCTCGCGTTGGCCGTGCAAGGGGCCCTGGCTGCGATGGCGGCTGCCCCGCTGGCCGCCTACGCCCAGAGCGACGAGGGCGAGGATGTCGCCACCCTGACCAACCCGACCAGCACGGTGGAGATCGGCGTCGCCAACGTCGAGAAGGACTCGACCAAGTTCGGCGAATACAACGGCATGAACAAGAAGGGTCCCTACCTGATCGGCAATGTCGATGCCAAGGGCGGCGACTCCTATGGGATGAATAGCGGCACGCGCCGCTGGTCGGTCAACGTCACCGATCTGGGAACCACCTCGCGCGAACTCGGCGCAAGCATCAGCAACCAGGGATCGTGGCAGGTGGGCGTCGGCTTCGATCAGCTGAGGCACTACACGACGACGAACTACCAGACGCCCTACCAGGGGAGCATCGGCGGGAACAATTTCGTCCTGCCCTCCGACTTCGGCGTCATCAACACCAACAAGACCGCCGCCGGTGCCACCGGGGGCGCGACTTCCACCAACCTGCTCGGCGGCCGCTCGCTCACGGCTACGCAGCTCGGCGAGTTCCAGACGCGGGACGTGTATACGCAGCGCGAGAACACCAAGTTCCTTCTCGGCTACGACTTCAACCCCAACTGGAACTTCCGCTTCGACTACAACCATCTCGACCAGTCGGGCGCCAAGCTGAGCGGCTCCGGAACGGATCCCTTCGCGCCCACCGGCTCGTTCGGCGGCATTTCCACGTGGGGCGGCGAGCGCCCGGTCATCCTGATGAACCCGACCAACTACCGGACCGAAACGGCCAACGTCGCGTTCAACTGGACCGGGGACAACTCGTTCGCCACCGTTGCCTATCACGCGTCGTTGTTCCACGACAACTACAACGGCATCACCTGGAGCAATCCGTTCCAGACCACCAGCAACACGGGCGTCGTGCCGGCCGCGGGGCTGCCGACCAGCACGATGTCGACGCCGCCGAGCAACCAGTTCCACCAATTGAACCTGACCGGCGGCTACAACTTCAGCCGGGCCACGCACCTCACCGGCGGGGTTTCCTACGCGCGCAACACGCAGAACGACAGCTTCAACGGCACCTATACGCCGGGCTTCGTCACCAATCTGCCGGGCAACTCGCTGGACGGCCTGGTCGTCATCAAGCATGCCGACGCCAAGCTGACCAACAAGACGACAGCGAATCTGACGCTGTCCGGCGCCGCCAAGTACGACGAGCGCGACAACCGTACCGCCTCGAACCTGTACACCTATTACGACGAAGGCAAGGTGCTGCGGGAGGCGTGGTCGATCCCGATGAGCAACAAGAAGCATCAGGTCGAATTGGCGGGCGACTACCGGGTGAGCGCCAACCAGAAGCTGCGCATCGGCTATCAATACGAGAAGATCGAACGATGGTGCAACAATGCGCCGAGCCTCGCGCAGATCACGGGCGCCTACAGCTTCGCCGGCACCTCGTTCTCGGGCACCAACCAGGCCAATGCCGCGGCCTACTACGGCGGCGGCAGTTCGTGCGTGCAGGTGCCCGAGTCCACGGAGAACCGGATCTCCGCCGACTACCACGTCAAGGCGACGGACACGGTCAACCTGAATCTGGGCGTGGCGACCGGCAAGCGCAAGGCGACGATCAACACGGCCTTCTACAACCCGATGCAATCGGTCACCGAGGGCTTCGAGAACCCGGGCTTCGTGGCCTTCTTCGACGCCTCCCGCAAGGAGAACCTGTTCAAGGCCGGGGTGAACTGGCAGGCGACGGAGGCGCTCAGCTTGGGCGCCTCGGCCAAGTATCGCAAGGACGACTACACGGACCTGACCTTCGGCGTCGGCAACGGCAAGCTGTCCAGCATCAACCTCGACGCGGCCTACAGTTACTCCGACAACGCCTCGGTCGCCGCTTACGCGACCTGGCAATGGCGCAGCCGAGACCTGAATACCGAGTCCGGACGCCTCCCCGTGGCGAAGAACGTCGCCGTGTTCGGCCCCTGGAGCAATACCCTCGATGACAAGGACTTCACGTTCGGCATCACCGGCAAGCAGAAGGGCCTGATGGGGAACAAGCTCGAGTTGAACGAAGACCTGGCGTATTCGATCGCGAAGAGCGATTACAACACGACGGTCAACTACACCATCACGCCAAGCAGCCAAGTGGGCTGCGATGCCGCCAACAACATATCCTGCGGTGCGCCGCCCACCATCAAGAGCGACATGCTGCGGTTCAGGCTGTCGGGCAAGTACAGTCTCGACAGGAGTTCGGCAATCACGGTCGGCTACCTTTATCAGCGCCTGAAGGCCGACGACTACTACTACAACGTTTACCAGTATCCGTACGGCTTCACGACCGGCCTGCCGACCAACCAGCAGGCGCCGAGCTACAGCCAGAACGTGATCTACGCGACCTACGTCTACAGCTTCAAGTAACTTCTGCAAGCGCATCGTGTGATGGTTCGGGGCCGGGAAGCCGGCCCCGCTTTTTTTGATGCAGCGCAAGCCGTTATGCGCCTGCTATCCGGCGGAGCCCGAAAATAGGGCACAATCCCGCCTTCTCCATGCTGACAGCCCACGATTTGACCTGCGTGCGCGGCGAACGCCGCCTGTTCGCCGGCGTCGACCTCGCGGTCGGGCCGGGCGAATGGCTGCACGTGCGCGGCGAGAACGGTGCCGGCAAGACCAGCCTGCTCCGGCTGCTGGTCGGGCTCATGCAGCCCGCCGAGGGCGAGATCCGCTGGGACGGCGTGCCGGTGCGCGAACTGTCCGACGAATACCGGCGCCAGATGCTGTTCCTCGGCCATCACGGCGCGGTCAAGGAAGAACTGACGACCCTCGAGAACCTGCATTTCGCCGCCGAGCTGGACGGCATCGAGCTGCCGGAACGCGAGGCGATCGCCGCCTTGCATCGCTTCGGCCTTCGCGGCCGCGAGGAACTGCCGGTGCGTTTCCTCTCCGCCGGCCAGAAGCGCCGCGTGCTGCTGGCGCGGCTGGTGACGCGCAAGGCGAAGCTTTGGGTCCTGGACGAGCCTTTCACCGCGCTCGATGTCAAGGCGGTGGACATGCTGTCCGCGCTCATCGCCGAGCACCTGGGACAGGGCGGCATGGCCGTGTTGACCAGCCACCAGGCGATGCCCATCGAAGGCGGGCGGGTATTGCAGCTATGAAGGCGATGCTCGCGATCATCCGCCGCGATCTGCTCTTGGCCATGCGCCGCAAGAGCGAGGTGCTGACGGCGGTGTTCTTCTTCGTCATCGTCGTGTCGCTGTTCCCGCTCGGCATCGGGCCAGAGCCCGCTCTGCTCAGGAAGATCGCACCCGGCGTGCTTTGGGTGGCGGCGCTGCTCGCGACCATGCTGGGCCTGCAGCGCATGTTCGCTCCCGATCATCACGACGGCACCCTCGAGCAGATGGTGCTGTCGCCGACGCCGCTGGGACTCCTGGTTGGCGGTAAGATTGCGGCTCACTGGCTGCTCTCCGGCCTGCCGCTGGTGCTGCTGGCGCCGGTGCTCGGACTGCAGTTCGATCTCGACGCCGAAGCGCTCGGCGTCCTGGTGGTGGCGCTGCTGCTCGGTACCCCGCTGCTGTCGCTGATCGGCGCCATCGGCGCAGCGCTGACCCTGGGTCTGCGCGGCGGCGGCGTACTGCTGAGCCTGCTGGTGCTGCCGCTCTACGTGCCGGCCCTGATCTTCGGCGCCGGTGCGGTGGAGGCCCACATCGCGGGGCTGGGCGCCGGCGGCCATCTGTCGCTGCTGGCGGCGTTGCTGGCGCTGGCGATATTCTTTGCGCCGTGGGCCGCGACGGCGGCGCTGCGCATTGCCCTGGAATAGGAAGGCATGAAGGACAACAAGCTGATCCACTGGTTCAAGTACGCGAGCCCGCAGAGCTTCTACCCGCTTGCCGGGCGGATGGTCCCGTGGTTCTGGGCCCTGACGGCGGTGTTCGGCATCGCCGGGCTGTGGCTGAGCTTCTTCGTCGCCCCGACCGACGCCGTGCAGGGCGACGGCTACCGCATCATCTTCATCCACGTGCCGACCTCCTGGATGTCGATGTTCATCTACATCGTGATGGCGTGCTGGGCTGGGCTGGGCCTTGCGCTCAACACCCGGCTGTCGGGCATGATGGCGCAGGCGCTGGCGCCGACCGGCGCCCTCATGGCGTTCCTCTCCCTGTGGACCGGCGCGTTCTGGGGCAAGCCGATGTGGGGCACCTGGTGGGTGTGGGACGCGCGACTGACCTCCGAACTCATCCTGTTCTTTCTCTACCTCGGCTTCATCGCCCTGCAGGCCGCCATCGACGACCCGCGGCGCGCCGACAAGGCCGGCGCCATCCTCGCGTTGGTCGGGGTGGTGAACGTGCCGATCATCTACTTCTCGGTCAAGTGGTGGAACACCCTGCACCAGGGCTCGTCGGTGTCGCTCACCAAGTCGCCGACGATGGCGGCGACGATGCTGTGGGGCATGCTGCTGATGGCGCTGTGCTTCTGGATGTACTCGATCGCCGTGGCGCTGATGCGCGTGCGTGCGATCATTCTCGAACGCGAGACCCATGCGGAATGGGTGAAGTCGCTCAATGAGGTCAAGCCGGCATGAACTGGGGAAGCCCCGCCGAATTCTTCGCCATGGGCGGCTACGCCCTCTATGTCTGGGGCAGCTTCGGCGTTTGCGCCGTTGCCCTTATCATGGAACCAATCCTGGTCAGGAAGCGTCAAAGCGACGTCCTCAGGAGCCTGCGGCGGGCGGCACTCGCCGACGAACTCGATAACGAAGGCAACAAGGCAGGCTGATGCCGGTCCCCTCGGCGTCGCAAACATAAGGAAACACCCCACGTGAGACCCTGGCAGAAACGCGCAGCGATCATCGGCGGCGGCTTGGCCGCGCTGGGCATCGCCGCCGCGCTGGCGCTCAACGCGCTCAACAGCAACATCGCCCTCTATGTCACGCCGAGCGAAGTGGCGGCCGGCAAGGCGCCGCAAGGCCAGGCCTTCCGCGTCGGCGGGCTCGTCAAGGAGGGCTCGCTCAAGCGCGACAACCTGACGGTTCACTTCGTCGTGACCGACACCGTCAAGGATGTGCCGGTGGCCTACACGGGCATCCTTCCCGACCTCTTCAAGGAGGGCAAGGGTGCAGTGGTGCAGGGCAAGCTCGGCGCGGACGGCCAGTTCGTCGCCTCCGAGGTGCTCGCCAAGCACGACGAAAATTACACGCCGAAGGAAGCGCAGCAAGCGATCGACAAGGCGCAGGCGGCTGCGAAGGGCAAGCCATGATTCCCGAACTCGGACATTTCGCCCTCATCCTCGCCCTGTGTGTCGCCGTGGTGCAGGGGGTGCTGCCGCTCATCGGCGCGCAGCAGGGCCGACGCGAATGGATCCTGCTGGCGCGGCCGGCCGCGCAGGCGAGCTTCCTGCTGACGCTGCTCTCCTTCGGTTGCCTGACCTGGGCCTTCTACGCCAACGACTTCTCGGTGGTCTACGTCGCCGAGCACTCGAACTCGCAACTGCCGCTGATGTACCGCATCGGTGCCGTCTGGGGCGGCCACGAAGGCTCGCTGCTGCTCTGGGTGACGCTGCTGTCGTGCTGGGCCTTTGCCGTCGCACAGCTGTCGCGCACGCTGGACGAGGCGATGGTGGCGCGCGTGCTCGGCGTGCTCGGCCTCGTCGCCGTCGGCCTGCTGCTGTTCATCCTGCTGACTTCCAGTCCCTTCGACCGCATGCCGGCGGCCGAGGACGGCCGCGACCTCAATCCTTTGCTGCAGGACCCCGGCCTGGTGTTCCACCCGCCGATGCTCTACATGGGCTACGTCGGCTTCTCGGTCGCCTTCGCCTTCGCCATCGCCGCGCTGCTGTCCGGCAAGCTCGACGCTGCCTGGGCGCGCTGGTCGCGTCCCTGGACCATCACCGCCTGGATCTTCCTTACGCTCGGCATCGCGCTCGGCTCCTGGTGGGCCTACTACACGCTGGGCTGGGGCGGCTGGTGGTTCTGGGACCCGGTCGAGAACGCCTCCTTCATGCCCTGGCTGGTCGGCACGGCGCTGATGCATTCGCTCGCCGTCACCGAAAAGCGCGGCAGCTTCAAGAACTGGACCGTGCTGCTGGCGATCGGCGCCTTCTCGCTCTCCTTGCTCGGCACCTTCCTGGTCCGTTCGGGCGTGCTGACCTCGGTGCACGCCTTCGCCACCGATCCGCGCCGCGGCATCTTCATCCTGATCCTGCTGTGCGTGGTGATCGGCGCCTCGCTGCTGCTGTTCGCCTGGCGCGCGGCCGCCGTCAGCCTGGGCGGCAAGTTCGCGCTGGTCTCGCGCGAGACGCTGCTGCTGGTGAGCAACGTGTTGCTGGTGGTCGCCGCCGGCTCGGTGCTGCTCGGCACGCTCTATCCGCTCATCATCGATGCGCTCAACCTCGGCAAGCTGTCGGTCGGCCCGCCCTACTTCAACGCCGTGTTCGTGCCGATCATGGCGCCGCTGGTGTTCCTGCTGGCCATCGGTCCGCTGGCACGCTGGAAGCACGCGGAGATCAAAGCGATCGTCCGGCACCTGTGGGCGCCCGCCATCGCGGGGGCGATTGCCGGCGTGGCGCTGCCGCAGCTGGCGGGCGGCTGGACTTGGCTGACCGGGCTGGGGCTGTTCCTCGCCGCCTGGGTCGCCGTCTCGGTGCTTCAGCAGGTCGCGGCACGGCTCAAGGCAGGCAATCCGGCGCCTTCGTTCTGGGGCATGCAATTCGGCCACCTCGGCATCGCCGTGTTCGTCGTCGGCATCACCATGGTCGGCGGCTACCAGGACGAGCGCGACGTGCGCATGGAGCCGGGCGACACCTCCGTGGTCGGCGGCTACACCTTCCAGTTCAACGGCGTGCGCAACGTCATGGGGCCGAACTACAAGGCCGCGCAGGGCGAGTTCGAGCTCCTGAAGGACGGCAAGTCGCTGCGCAAGCTCTATCCGGAGAAGCGCGAGTACTTCTCCTCGGCGATGCCGATGACCAACGCCTCGATCGACGCCGGCTTCACGCGCGACGTCTATGTCTCGCTCGGCGAGCCGCTCGAGAACGGCGCCTGGGCGGTGCGGCTCTACTACAAGCCCTACGTCGACTGGATCTGGTTCGGCTGCCTGCTGATGGCGATCGGCGGCGTGCTCTCCGTTTCCGATCGCCGCTACCGCATCAAACTCAAGACGGCCGCCGCCAAGGCCGCGGCCGCGCTGCAAGGTGCCACCTCATGAAAGCGAAATTCCTGATTCCGCTCGCGCTGTTCGTCGTGCTGGTCGGCTTCCTCGCCGTCGGTCTCAACCGCGATCCCCGGGAGGTGCCGTCGCCGCTGGTCGGCAAGGCGGCGCCCGCCTTCCGCGTGCCGCAGCTCGACGCCGCCGGCAAGACGTTCTCGCCCGAGGACATGAAGGGCAAGGTCTGGCTGCTCAACGTCTGGGCGTCGTGGTGCGTGTCGTGCCGCGAGGAGCATCCGCTGCTGGTCGAGTTCTCCCGCTCGCAGGAGACGCCGCTGATCGGCCTCGACTACAAGGACAAGCGCGAGGACGGCCTCGGCGTGCTGGTGCGCGCCGGCAATCCCTACAGCATCACGGCCTTCGACGGCGACGGCCGCGTCGGCATCGACTACGGCGTCTACGGCGTGCCGGAGACCTACGTGATCGACAAGGCCGGGGTCATACGCTACAAGCAGATCGGCCCGATCACCCGCGAGGCCCTCGACAAGAAGATCCTGCCCCTCATCAACGAACTGAACAAGTCATGAAGCGACTCTTTGCATCGCTGCTGCTCGCGCTGGCCTGCACGGCCGCCTGGCCGAAGGACGCGCCGCCGCTGGCCGAGGACCCGGCCGTCGAGAAGCGCATGATCGCCATTTCCGAGGAGATGCGCTGCCTGGTGTGCCAGAACGAATCGCTGGCCGCCTCACAGGCCGACTTGGCCCAGGACCTGCGCCGCGAGTTGCGCGGCCTCATCAAGGAAGGCAAGAGCGACGAGGAGATCAAGCAGTTCATGGTAAGCCGCTACGGCGACTTCGTGCTCTACCGCCCGCGCATGCAGCCCACCACGTGGCTGCTGTGGGCCGGCCCCTTCGTCCTGCTGATCGCGGGCATTGCCGTGCTGATCGGCTACCTGCGCCGGCGCAGCCGCGTCGTCGAGCAGGAGGCGCCGCTTTCGGAGGATGATGCCAAACGTGCCGAAGCGCTGCTCAAAGAGGGCGGACAATGACCGGATTCCTTATCGCGGCGGGGATCACCCTCGTCGGCACGCTGCTGCTGATGCTGCGGCCGTTCATCTGGCAGCGCAGCCGCGCCACCGCCTCGCACCGGCAACTCAACGCCGCCATCTATCGCGACCAGCTGGCCGAACTCGAGCGCGACCGCGCTGCCGGCACGCTCGGCGAGGAGGACTACGCCCAGGCGCGCGACGAGCTGCAGCGGCGCGTGCTGGAGGATGGCCAGGCCGACGAGGCCGCGGCCGCCCTCAAGGCGCCGAAGAAGACGATGATCGCGCTGGCGGCGCTGCTGCCCGTCGCCGGCATCGCGCTCTACCTGCTGCTCGGCCATCCGGCGGCGCTCGACCAGCGGGCGCAACACCAGGTCACCGCTCAGGACATCGAACGCATGGTCGGAGCGCTGGCGGCCAAGATGGAGAAGGAGCCGGGCAACGTCGAGGGCTGGGGCATGCTGGCGCGTTCCTACAAGGCCATGGGCCGCGTCGACGAGGCGGTCAAGGCGTTCGAGCATGTCATGTCGCTGAACCCGTCGGACGCGCAGGTCTACGCGGATTACGCCGACGTGCTGGCGATGAAAGCGGGCGGCAACTTCGCCGGCCGGCCGCAGCAGCTGATCGACCAGGCGCTGAAGCTCGATCCCAACAATCTCGAGGCGCTTTGGCTCGCCGGTACGGCGGACTTCGCCGGCGGGCGCTACGCGCAAGCCGTCGCGTCCTGGAGCCGCGTGCAGAAGATCCTTCCGCCGGATTCCGACGATGCGCGCCAGATCGCCTCGGCGATCGCCGAAGCCCGCGCCAAGGGCGGCCTCAAGGCGCCGGCCGCCAATCCGGCCAAGGCCGTGCGGGGCCGGGTCGAGTTGGCGCCAGCCGTGAGCGCGCAAGCGGCGCCGGACGACACCGTGATGATCGTCGCCCGCGAAGCCGGCGGTCCGCGCATGCCGCTCGCCGTGCTGCGCCTGCGCGTGGCCGACCTGCCGCGCGACTTCACGCTCGACGATTCGCTGGCCATGACGCCCGACCGCACCTTGTCGAGCGTGAAGGAAATCGAGGTCGAGGCGCGCGTTTCGAAGAGCGGGCAAGCGGTGCCGCAGCCGGGCGACCTCTACTCCGCCACGCAGAAGACCCGCGCCGGCAAGGCGGGTCTGCGCCTGGTGATCGACCGGGCACGCTGATCGCGGTGCGGCGCGGCACGGTAGCCGCGCCGCGCCAACTCTTGCTAATATCCCAACGCCATGACGGGCCCGGCCTGCGGTCGGCGGGCCGCCCGTCCTCGTCGCGGGATATTGCATGTCGGATGATGACAACACCGAGCCGGTAAGGGAACTGCGGCTTCGCTTCGAGGGCGAAGCGGGCGAATACTTCCGCATCTGGATCGTCAACCTGTGCCTGACGCTGCTCACGCTCGGCGTCTTCTCGGCCTGGGCGAAGGTTCGCAAGAAGCGCTACTTCTATTCGCACACCGTGCTCGATGGCACGCCCTTCCAATACCTCGGACAGCCGCTGCCCATCCTCAAAGGGCGCATCGTGGCCGCAATCCTGTTCGCCACCTACTACGCAGTCAGCCACTTCTTCACCTCGCTGCTGCCGCTGGTGATCGTCGCCGGCCTCGCGCTGGCGCCCTGGGCGGTGGCGCGGTCGGCCGCATTCACGGCGCGCTACAGCGCCTACCGCAACATGACCTTCGCCTTCACGGGCGACTATCGGAGCGCTGCGGGGGCGCTCTACTGGCTGGGCCTCGTTCCCATTGCCGCTACGGGCCTAGCCTATCAGTCGGCCGTGGAGATCGAAAGCGGCTTCGTCCCGGCGGCAGTCGCGATCGCGGCGGCCCTGTTCGGCTTCCTGTTCCCTTGGTGGCTGGCCCGGCTGCGCACCTTCCTCGTCCGGCACACGGCGTTCGGCGGCGTCGATGCTCAGATCCACATCCGGGGCGGGCAGTTCTGGGGCATCTATTTCCGCGGCGGCCTGCTCATTGCCGTCGGCGGGGCGATCAGCGGCGGCTTGTCGGCCGTCGCGATCGGCGGCCTTCATCTTCCGCCGTACGTCGCCGGCCCCCTGGTGCTCGCCGGCCTGTATGGCGGCTACGTCTTCGGCTACGCCTACATCAAGGCGGCCAGCGCGAACCTGGTCTGGAACAACACCCAGCTGGAGCCGCTGCGCTTCGTGTCGACGCTGCGGGGTCGCGATCTCGCCTGGCTCTACCTCAGCAACGCGGCTGCCATCGTCGCCTCGCTCGCGCTGCTGACGCCCTGGGCCGTGATACGCACGCTCAAGTACCGCGCTGCCCATATGCGGGTGCTGCTCGATGGCGAACTGACGGCATTCGCGGGAAGCGACGCGAGCTCCGTGCAGGCGGCCGGTGCCGAAGTCAGCGAAATCTTCGACCTCGACCTATCGCTATGAACAAGATCACCGGCACCTGGTTCGACGGCCACCATCCGGTGGGTTCGGCGGCCACCCTCATCTGGTCCGGCGCGGAGGCGAGCATCATCGGCGCGCATGCGCTGGCCAGGCATCCGCTGCGCGCACTGCGCATCTCCCCGCGCATCGGCTCCGCCGACCGCTTCATCTCCTTTCCCGGCGGGGCGCAGCTGCAGTGCGGGGACGACGTCTCGCTCGACGCGCTGCCGCAGGAAGGGGCGACCGAAGGCACCGTTGCCTGGCTCGAGCAGCGCTGGTGGATGGCGCTGCTGGGCATCGTCCTGGTCGGCGGGATCGTGGGTTTCGGCTACTTCTACGGCCTGCCGCGGCTTGCCGAATTCGCCGCCGCCCGGATTCCCCTCGCGGCCGAGCGGGACATGGGCGACACCTCCGTCCGCTGGCTCGACAAGCGCGGTTTCTTCGCGCCCTCGAAGGTGGCATGCGACTCCCAACTCGAGCTGCGGGCGGAATTTGCCGAAGTGGTGCGCGGCCTGCCCAACGAGGCCGATTACCGCCTGCTGTTCCGCAACGCCCCGGGACTGGGCGCGAATGCCGTGGCGCTGCCCGGCGGCATCATCGTCATCACCGACGACATGATGAAGATGGCGGCGTCGCCGGACGAGGCGCTGGCCGTGCTGGCGCATGAAGCGGGGCACGTCGCGCTGCGGCACACGCTGCGCCACGCGCTCCAGGACTCGGCGGTGGCCGCCGCGATTGCCGCCGTCACGGGCGATGCGGCGTCGCTCACGTCTGCCGTCGCCGGCCTTCCCGCGGCCCTTGCGCAGGCCAGCTACTCGCGCGATTTCGAAGTCGAGGCGGACGCCTTTGCGCTGGAACTGCTCCAGCGGCAGGGAATCTCCCCCGAAAACTTCGCGCGCGTGATGGAGAAGCTCGAGCGGAAACAGAAGGCGGGACAGGAAGGCTTCGGCTTCCTGGCGTCCCATCCGCCGACCCCGGAACGGATCGCGCGGGCCCGCGCCGCCGGCGGCGCTGCCGATCAGTCGCAGCCTCGCTATCCGGCAGAGGCGCCTTGGCCGCGCTGGTCGGAACGATCCGATTGCCTGTAGCCCCGGTTCCGCCGCGCCGGCAGCGCGGCGATGTCAGGGCGAACGACCGAGCGATTCCCTCACGCTGCGGTAGAAGCCGTCGTAGAAGTCCTGCTCCTCGATCGTCCGACCGCGGAACTTGACCTGCTGGTCGCCCTCGGTGCGCCGGCCGACCGAGATCGGGGATACCAGCGGCAGGCCCAGCAAGGTGCTTTCGCGGATCGGCTTGACGCCGAACTGCTCTTCGGTGGCCGTGACGAACAGCGTCGAGCCGCCGCCGTCCCGCGGCACGCAGCTCGCGTAGACGCGGAAGTGGGCATAGGCGTCCTCCTTTTCCGTCTTTACCGGAGCCTCACGCGCGCCGACGTAGCCGCCCTCGGGTTGGCGCTCGACGACGTAGCCTTCCCCCAGCAGCACCAGCCGGGCGGATTCGCAGACGCGGTGCGCGTCCTCGGTGAAATCCCGGCGATGGCGCGGCTCGGGAGGCGCGGCAAGCTTTTCGGCGACCTGCACCGGCCCGGCGCAGGCGGCGGCGAGGACGGACGCGAGAATCCAGGCGCTGCGGTTCATGGGGACCTCCCTTTGCCGAGGAGGCCCGCCGGTGCTGGCTAGCGGCAGCCGTCCTCAGTCGTTGACGTCATAGTAGTACGCCTTGCGCGGCACGCGGGCTTCGGCCAGGCGCTTTACCGTATCGGGGTCCTGCGGCCCCTTGTCCCACCAGAGGGCGCGTCCGTTCTTCTGGACCTCGCGTTCCTGCGGGTTCTTCGCCATCCAATCGCGCATGAAAAGCGTGTGGGCGGAGACGTATTCGGCCATGTCGTGTTCCTTGGGGTTGGTGGGGGATCAATCTTTCAGCCGCGCGATGCGGATGACCTCCGGGATGCGCCGCAAGCTGCGCATGATGCGCGCGAGATGCATGCGGTCGGACACCTGCAGCGTGAAGTACAGCGAAGTGGTGCCGCTGTGGTCGTCGTCCATGCTGACATTCACGATGTTGGACTCGTCGCCGGCGATCGCCGTCGAGATCTTCGCCAGCACCCCGGGCTCGTTGTTGGCGACGATGCGGATGTTCACGTCAAAGCTGCGCCGGATGTCGGGCGCCCAGGCGACGTCCGCCCAGGAGGTGCGATCGCGCCGCGTGCGGGACAGCGTGCGGCAGTCGTGGGTGTGCACGATCAGCCCCTGGCCCTTGCGGATGATGCCGATGATCGGGTCGCCGGGAATCGGGCGGCAGCACTTCGCGAGCTGAACCGCCACGCCTTCGGTGCCGTGGATCATGATGGTGCCGCCGGCCTTGCCCTGGGCCGCCGCGTCCGACTTCGTCTCGAGGCCGCCGGCCAGCCGCCGCGCCACGATGGCAGGCAGGCGCTTGCCCAGGCCGATGTCGGACAGCACGTCCTGCTTCGACTTGACGCCGCAGACGCGCAGGAAGCGGTCCCAGACGTTCGAGGCGACTCCGCGCAGGTCGATGTTCATGGCGCGCAGCGACTGCGCCAGCAACTGCTCGCCGAGCGCCGTCGATTCGGCGTGCTGCTGGTTCTTGAGGAAGTGGCGGATCTGCGCGCGCGCCCGCGCCGTGCGGACGTAGGTCAGCCAGTTCGGGTTCGGCGCCGCCAGGGGCGCGGTGATGATCTCGACGCGGTCGCCGTTGCGCAGCTCGGTGCGCAGCGGCATCGATTCGAAGTTGATGCGGCAGGCGACGCAGCGGTTGCCGATGTCGGTGTGCACCGCGTAGGCGAAGTCGACCGGCGTGGCGCCGCGCGGCATCGCCAG
>DASVZI010000089.1:0-31590 GCA_036391735.1 Rhodocyclaceae bacterium | reverse complement strand
GTGCGCGGCAAGTACGGGATCGAACTCGACGGCAGCCCGGAGAGCATCGATCGGCTCGCCGCCATCCTCGACAAGCTGCACCTCTACTATCGCCAGGAGCGCGGCGCGCATACGGGTGCCGAGCCCTACGCCAGCCCGCTCGCCGCCAACTGGGCGATCAAGGCCGGCGCCTACCTTGGCGATCTGATCCGGCGCGAGATCGGCGGCCAATGGGGCCACGCCACGCGCGGCCGCTTCCGTCTGCCGGCCGTTCGCACCCACGCCGGCCGCAACCGCCATCCCCAGCTGCAGGTGCTCGATCACATCGTCAACGGCCCGCGCGACAGCGTCGCCGAGTGGTACCGGCAGCTCGCGGCGAGCGACGCCTCCGCCTGCCCGCGCGGCCAGGACCTGGCGCGCGACATTCCGCTGCTCGCCCACCTCCTGCTCGGCCAGCATCGCTTCGCCGCGGGCGGCCTGCCGCTGGAGGAAGGCATCCCGCGCGACTGGCTGGACTTCAGCATGGGGTCCCTGCGCCGCCTCGACGGCTACCTGGCCCAGGTCGCCGGCCTGGCCCGCTCCGCCGGCATACCGCAGCAGGACTACTCCAATCTGGTCCTGGCGGCCGGCGCCTATTTCGGCGAGGTGATCCGCGGCAACAGCCCGGCGAAGAGCGGCTGGCAATGGACCACCTATGACGATTACGCCAGGCGCGACGCCGAATTTCCCGCCAGGCGGCCGCGGGAGGCCGGCTACCTGGCCTTCCTCGACGGCGAACAGAACACCTTCTACCCGCTGCAGCAGATCGCGTCCCTGGCGGCGGGGCAGGACGTCCCCTCCACCTACGACCAGGCCGTGGCCGTCGGCTGTCCGCCGGCGCCGCCAGCCAGGCCCGAAACCGAAATCCTGCGGCCCCCCGCCGTCGATGCGTGGCCGGCGGACCACGCCATGGCCGCGATGCTGCGGCAGACGCAGGAGCAGTTGACCGCCTGGCGCCGCATGGCGACCAACCGTGACATCCAGGGCCTGCGCGCCTTGGATCCGGGTTGGATGGGCAAGGGTCCCCTGGCCGAGGTCTTCGGCGGCCAGGCCTTGCTGCTGGAGAAGGGCATGGTGGTCTGGGGCGCCCTGGTCCAGGCCAACAATGGGCTGTTCCAGGCCGGGGAGGACGACCTGCCGGCCGCCCTGCTCTATAGCACCGACCCCCACTTCGAAGCACGCCCCCAGGCGCTCCGGCGCATCGCCCGCGAACTTTTCGCCTACAAAGGGGGCGGCGCGCCGGCGCCCCTCAAGCGCATCGCCGACATGCTCGCCGACGAGTACGAGGTCGCCTTCGACGTGCCCGTGCCCGGCCTCGTTACGGATCGGCCGGTGGCCATCTCGGCCTTCCTTGCCTATCGCCGACATTTGCCCGGCGGCGTGCTCACCGGCGCATGGTTCCCGGTCCTGACCCATCCCGACACCCGCGCCCGCATGATCGCCCCGCGGCAGTTCTGGCCCGACGAGTTGGTGGCGCTTTGGCGCAACCGCAAGCTCATGGAAGGATAGAATCCGCGGCAAACAACAGTCCAGGGAGTGGTCACCATGAAGAAGATCGGCATCGCCCTCGCCTTGCTCGGATTCAGCCTCGCCGCCGCCGCCGACATCACCGTCGGCGTCACGCTCTCCGCCACCGGCCCGGCCGCATCGCTCGGCATCCCGGAGAAGAACAGCTTCGCCCTGGTGCCGACGACCATCGCCGGACAGAAGGTCCACTACATCATCCTCGACGACGGCTCGGATACCACCGCGGCGGTGAAGAACGCGCGCAAGCTGGTCAGCGAGAACAAGGTCGACGTCATCGTCGGCTCGACCACCACCCCCAACTCGCTGGCGATGATCGACGTCGCCGCCGAGTCCGAGACGCCGATGATCTCGATGGCCTCGGCCGCCCGCATCGTCGAGCCGATGGACGACAAGCGCAAGTGGGTGTTCAAGGACGCGCAAAGCGACACCCACATGGCCACCGCCATCGTCGAGCACATGAGCAATGCCAAGGTCGCGACCGTCGCCTTCATCGGCTTCGCCGACGCCTACGGCGAAGGCTGGTGGAACGAGATCAGCAAGCTCGCCGAAGTCCGCAAGATCAAGGTCGTCGCCAACGAGCGCTTCAGCCGCACCGACACTTCGGTCACCGGCCAGGTGCTGAAGATCCTCGCCGCCAAGCCGGATGCGGTGATGATCGCCGGCTCGGGCACCCCGGCGGCCCTGCCGCAGAAGACGCTGCGCGAGAAGGGCTACAAGGGCCCGATCTACCAGACACACGGCGTCGCCAACAGCGACTTCCTGCGTGTCGGCGGGCGCGACGTCGAGGGCACGCTGCTGCCCGCCGGACCGGTGCTGGTGGCAGCACAGCTGCCGGACGACAACCCGGTCAAGAAGGTCGCGCTCGAGTACGTGAATCGCTACGAGGCCGCCCAGGGCAAGGGCAGCGCGACGACCTTCGGCGCCCATAGCTGGGACGCCGTGCGCCTGCTCGCGGCCGCCTTGCCGGACGCCTTGAAGAAGGCGCAGCCGGGCACCCGCGAATTCCGCAAGGCGCTGCGCGATGCCCTCGAAGCGACGCGCAACGTTGCCGGCGCCCATGGCGTGTACAACATGAGCGCGCAGGACCACAACGGCTTCGACCAGCGCGCCCGCGTCATGGTGCGAGTCGAGAACGGCGCCTGGAGGCTGGTCAAATAGCGCTGCCCGCCGCCTTCGCGTCCGAACTCGCCACCAGCTTCGGCAGCCGCTGGTCGACCGCCGAGGCGGTGCGCCTGCATCACGGCAAGGACGAATCCTCGTTCGCGCCCCAACCGCCGGAAGCCGTCGTCTTCGCGCAGAGCACCGACGAGGTCGCGCTGCTCGCGCGCCTGTGTCACGAGCAGCGCGTTCCCCTGATCGCCTTCGGTACCGGCACCTCCCTCGAAGGCCAGCTGCTCGCCGTGCGCGGCGGCGTCTGCGTCGACCTCTCCGGCATGAACCGCGTCGTCGCCGTGCGGCCCGAGGATCTCGACGCCACCGTCCAGGCCGGTGTGACGCGCAAGCAGCTCAACGCCCATCTGCGCGACACCGGCCTGTTCTTTCCCATCGATCCCGGCGCCGACGCCAGCCTCGGCGGCATGGCGGCCACGCGCGCCTCGGGCACCAACGCCGTGCGCTACGGCACCATGCGCGAGAACGTCCTCGCCATGACGGTCGTGCTCGCCGACGGACGCGTCATCGAGACCGGCAGCCGGGCGCGCAAATCCTCGGCCGGCTACGACCTGACGCGCCTGTTCGTCGGCTCGGAAGGCACGCTCGGCATCGTCACCGAACTCAACGTGCGGCTGCATCCGATCCCGGAGGCGATCTCGTCCGCCGTCTGCGCCTTCCCGGACATCGGCGCGGCCGTCCGCAGCGTCATCGAAACCATCCAGCTCGGCGTGCCGGTCGCGCGCATCGAGCTGCTCGACGCGCTGGCGATCGAGGCCATCAACCGCCACAGCAAGACCGACCTGCGGCCCGCGCCGACGCTGTTCTTCGAGTTCCACGGCTCGCCGGCCGGCGTCGAGGAGCAGGCCCGGACGGTACAGGACATCGCCGGCTCCCACGGCGGCATGGATTTCGACTGGGCGACGCGCCCCGAAGATCGCACCCGCCTGTGGCAGGCACGCCATGACGCCTACTACGCCTGCCTCGGCCTCAAGCCCGGCGCGCGTTCCCTCACCACCGACGTGTGCGTGCCGATCTCGCAGCTGGCCGCCTGCATCGCCGAGACCGTCGCCGACATCGCGGCAAGCGGCCTCACGGCGCCGCTGGTCGGCCACGTCGGCGACGGCAATTTCCACCTGCTCCTGCTGCTCGATCCGGACGACAAGGCCGAGGCCGAACGCGCCCGCGACTTCTCCAACCGCCTGGTGGAGCGCGCCATCCGCATGGACGGCACCTGCACCGGCGAGCACGGCGTCGGCATCGGCAAACAGAAGTACCTGGCCGCCGAACACGGCGCCGAAGCCCTCGAGGTAATGCGGGCCATCAAGCGCGCGCTCGACCCGCAAAACATCCTCAATCCCGGCAAGATCCTCCCCGACTGACGTCCCCATATCCCTCGCGGCAGTGCGGCCGCCCGCACCGTCGCAGCGGACTACAATGGGCGTGCCGCCACCCGCGGCGAATATGACGACGATCGCCGGTCCACGAGACGGGCGACATACGGAGGAGACAGACATGAACGCGCCTTTGCGTCAGGTCACGCTCGACGACAAATACACCGTCGGCTCCGGCCGCATCTTCCTCAACGGCATACAGGCGCTGGCCCGCCTGCCGATGCTCCAGCGCGAGCGCGATCTCGCCGCGGGGCTCAACACCGCCGGGTACATCTCCGGCTATCGCGGCTCGCCGCTCGGCGGCCTCGACCAGGCGCTGTGGAAGGCCAAGGCACATCTGGCCGCCCATCACGTGGTGTTCCAGCCGGGCGTGAACGAAGATCTCGCCGCCACCGCCGTGTGGGGCACGCAGCAGCTCGACCTCTTCCCCGGCGCCAAGTACGACGGCGTCTTCGGCATGTGGTACGGCAAGGGTCCCGGCGTCGACCGCTGCGGCGATGTCTTCAAGCACGCCAACTCGGCCGGCACCTCGAAGCACGGCGGCGTGCTGGCGATCGCCGGCGACGACCACGCGGCGCGCTCGTCCACCGTCGCGCACCAGTCCGAGCATGCCTTCAAGGCGGCGATGATGCCCGTGCTCGCGCCCGCCGGCGTGCAGGACTATCTCGACTACGGCCTGCACGGCTGGGCCATGAGCCGCTACTCGGGCTGCTGGGTGGCATTCAAGGCGGTGGCCGACACCGTCGAGTCTTCGGCAGCGGTCGGCGTGTCGCCGGATCGCCTGCGCATCCTCCTTCCCTCCGACTACGAACTTCCGCCCGGCGGCCTCAACATCCGCTGGCCCGACGACCGCTGGGCGCAGGAGGAGCGGCTGCTCAACCACAAGCTCTACGCGGCGCTCGCCTACTGCCGCGCCAACGGGCTCAACCGCGTCGTCATCGACTCGCCCAATGCGCGCCTCGGCATCATCGCCTCGGGCAAGAGCTACCTCGACGTGCGCCAAGCCTTCGACGATCTCGGCATCGACGACGCGCTGGCGGCGCAGATCGGCATCCGCCTCTACAAGATCGGCATGGTGTGGCCGCTCGAGGCCGACGGCGTGCGGCGCTTCGCCGAAGGCCTGGAGGAAATCCTGGTGGTCGAGGAGAAGCGCCAGATGATCGAGTACCAACTCAAGGAGGAGCTCTACAACTGGCGCGAGGACGTGCGTCCGCGCGTCATCGGCAAGTTCGACGAGAAGGGAGAGTGGGCGCTGCCCCACGGAGATTGGCAGCTACCCGCCACCGGTGAACTGGCACCGGCGCTGATCGCCAAGGTGATCGCCGCGCGCATCGATCGCTTCTTCACCTCGCGGCGCATCCGCGAGCGGCTGGCGCTGATCGAGGCCAAGGAGCGGGCCGGCGCGGCGCCGGTGATTCCCATCGCCCGCACGCCCTACTTCTGCCCGGGCTGTCCGCACAACACCTCGACGCGGGTACCGGAAGGCTCGCGCGCGGTGGCGGGCATCGGCTGCCATTTCATGGTCACGTGGATGGACCGCAACACGGCCACCTTCTCGCACATGGGCGGCGAAGGCGCGGCCTGGCTCGGGCAGGCGCCCTTCACCGACGAGAAGCATGTCTTCGTGAATCTCGGCGACGGCACTTACTTCCACTCGGGGCTGCTGGCGATCCGCGCCGCGGTGGCCGCCGGGGTCAATGTCACGTACAAACTGCTCTACAACGACGCCGTGGCCATGACCGGCGGCCAGCCGGTCGACGGCTCGCTGTCGGTGCCGCAAGTGGCTCGCCAGCTCAAGGCCGAAGGCGTCGGCCGCATCGCGGTCGTCACCGACGGCGCGCCGCGCGGCTATGCGGCGGCCGATCTTCCTGCGGGCATCGAGATGCGCCTGCGCACCGACCTCGACGCGCTCCAACGCGAGTTCCGCGACATCCCCGGCGTCACCGCCATCATCTACGACCAGACCTGCGCGGCCGAAAAGCGCCGCCGCAGGAAGCGCGGCACGCTGGTCGATCCGCCGCGCCGGCTGTTCATCAACGAGCATGTTTGCGAAGGCTGCGGCGACTGCGGCACGGCGAGCAACTGCCTGGCCGTGGTGCCGGTGGAGACGGAGTTCGGGCGCAAGCGCGCCATCGACCAGTCCGCCTGCAACAAGGACTACTCCTGCCTCGACGGCTTCTGCCCGTCATTCGTCAGCGTCGTCGGCGGTCGTCCCCGTCACGGCCGTGCGCTCGACGAGGCGCTGCCGGCGGTGCCTCCCGAGCCGGCGCTGCCCGCCACGGCCGACCCCTTCGGCATCCTCATCACCGGGGTCGGGGGCACCGGCGTCGTCACCCTCGGCGCGCTGATCGGCACCGCCGCGCACATCGACGGCAAGGGCGTGACGGTGCTCGACATGACCGGCCTCGCACAGAAAGGCGGCGCCGTGTTCTCGCACGTGCGCATCTGCGACGACCCCGAGGCGATCCACGCGGTGCGCATCGCCACCGGCGAGGCCGATGCGGTGATCGGCGGCGACGCCGTCGTCACCTGTTCGACGGAAGCGCTCGCCAAGATGCTGCCGGGACGCAGCCGGGCGGTGGTCAACTGTGCCGAGACGCCGACCGCGGAATTCACCCGCAACCCCGACTGGCAGTTCCCGCTCGCCCGCATGAAGGAAGCGATGGCGGCGGCCGTCGGCACGGACGCGCTGCATTGCCTCGACGCCACCCAGCTGGCCGCACGGCTGCTCGGCGACGCCATCCACGCCAACCTGTTCCTGCTCGGCTACGCCTGGCAACTCGGCCTGGTGCCGGTCTCCGGGGCGGCGCTCGATCGCGCCATCGAGCTCAACGGCGCGGCGGTCGACATGAACCGCAAGGCCTTCCTCTGGGGTCGCCGCGCGGCGCATGATCCGGCGCTGCTCGCGCGCTTCGCGGCGCCGGAGCCGACGCCGCAACGCATCGACGAGACGGTAGCCCGCCGCATCGCCTTCCTCACCGCCTACCAGGACGCGCGCTACGCGGAGCGCTATCGCCGCCTAGTCGAGCAGGTGCGGGGCGCCGAGGCGCCGCTCGGCTCGACGCGCCTGACCGCCGCCGTCGCCCGCAGCTACTTCAAGCTGCTCGCCGTGAAGGACGAGTACGAGGTCGCGCGGCTCTATGCCGAGAGCGATTTCCTGGAGCGCATCAAAGAGAACTTCGAAGGCGATTTCGAGCTGCACTTCCATCTCGCCCCCCCGCTGATGGCGCGGCCGGATCCGGTTACAGGGCGCGTGCGCAAGCGGGAGTTCGGCGCCTGGACCATGACGGCCTTCAAGTGGCTGGCCAAGGCACGCCGGCTGCGCGGCAGCTTTTGGGATCCCTTCGCGCGCCTGCCCGAGCGCCGCGCCGAGCGGCAGCTGCTCGCGGATTACGAAGCGGACATGGAGGCCGTGCTGCAGCGGCTGGGCGGCGACACGCTGGATGCCGCGGTCGAACTCGCCGCGCTGCCGGAATCGATCCGCGGCTTCGGTCACGTCAAGGCGAAGGCCATGGCGACGGCGGCGGCGCGGCGCGCCGAGCTGCGCCGCATGCTGGATTGCGCGGTTTAGGGGGTGAGCGGCCGCCTGTTCGCCCGAAACGGACCGGCGACTGCGCGTATCCTTTCGCTTCGCCATGAGAGACGATCGACCGTCCGAGGACGAAGCCGAGGCGCCGGAACATCCCGGGCTGCTGCAGCGCATGGGCCATGCGGTCACCGTGCGGGAACTGCAATTGATCGACAGCTCGATCGGGCTGTTCGAGCGCTGGCGCCACCGTCTGGCGCCGCCGGAGGACGAGGACGATCGACATGGGCGCCGGGGTGCCGAAGCCGCCGCTGCGCCGGCGGCTGTGCCGGCCGAAGGCATGGCGCGCCACGGACGGCGGCGCGGCTTCCTGATCGTGGTGGCGCTGCTGCTGGCCACCGGAATCGGCGGCATGCTGTTCTCCTATGCGCTGTTCAGCCGCATGCTGGAGACGGATGATTTGGTCATTGACGATCTGCGCGACCAAATGGAGCAGATGCAGAAGGCCGACGCGCGCAACCTCGCCATCCAGGCGAAGGACCAGCAGCAGATCGCCGAGCAGAAGAAGACCCTCCGCGAGTACGCCGTGAAGGTGCAGGACTACGAGGACCAGGTCGCGGAGCTGCGCAAGAAGATCGTGGCGCTGACGCCGCCGCCACCGCCGCCGCCCAAGCGCGAGCCCCTGGCCGGCGAGGCGCCGTCCCGCCCCTGGCGGACGCCGCGACCGTCGCCACCGCAGAAGACCGGCAAATGCAACGCCGGCGGCAAGGACGCTGCCGGCGACGTCGCCCGCTGCGTCGAGGAATTCAACCGCCCGTGAGGAAGCAGGAACTCCGGCCATCCCCCCTGCGCGACGCCCTCCTCGCGCAGCTTCTCGGCAGCCTGGTGGCGGCCGCGCTGATCTACCTCGTATGGCCGCGCCTGTGGACCCTGCCGCTGGCCGCGGCCGCGGTGCAGGGCGCGTGCGCGGGACTGGCCGCCTACAAGCTGGAGTCGCCGTCCTGGTGGATCGGCATCCACCTGGCGTTCGTACCGCTGGTCGTCGCGGCCGGCACGCTCGACATCGCCCCCGCCTGGTACCTGGCCGCCTTCGTCGTCTCGCTGCTGGTCTTCTGGCGCACCGACAAGAGCCGCGTGCCGCTGTATCTGACCAATGCAAGCACCGCGGCAGCCGTTGCCGGATTGCTGCCGGCGCGCCCCTGTCATGTCGTGGACCTCGGCTGCGGCGACGGCGGACTGCTGCGCCAGCTGGCGCGCGCCCGGCCGGACTGCGAGTTCGTCGGCATCGAGCATGCGCCGCTGCCCTGGCTGCTGGCACGCCTGCGGACGGCGCGCCTGGACAACGTCTACGTTCGCTATGGCGACCTGTGGAAGCTGCAGCTCGGGCTGTTCGACGTCGCCTACGCCTTCCTTTCGCCGGCGCCCATGCCGGACCTTTGGCGCAAGGCGACGGCCGAGATGGCGCCCGGCGCCCTGCTCATCAGCAACAGCTTCCCGGTGCCCGGCGTGGCCCCCGACGCGACGGCCGAGGTGGGCGACCGGCGCGGCACCCGGCTCCATGTCTACCGGCCAGCCAAATAGGACGCCGAATTCCTCGCAATTCCAGCCATCCCGCATCCGTCCCATGGCCAATAATCCGGCCTGAAGCAAGCGGCAAGGAGCAAGTATGGCGGACATCGTCTGCGTCATCGGCAACAAAGGCGGCACCGGCAAGACGACCCTCTCCCACATGTTGTGCCAGGGAATGGGGCTGATGGGCCAGCGCTCCGTTTGCGTGCTGACCGACACCTATCGCGAACCCCTCGATCCGGCCGGGCGGCGCTACCTGGTCGCCGATGCGCGCTCGCGCGAAGCCCTCGGCAAGGTGGTCGACAAGATCCGCTCGCTGCGCGCCTGGATGGGCGTCATCGACGGCGGCGGCAACCGCACCGAGATGGACCGCAAGCTCTACGGCCTGGCGGACCTCGTGCTGCTGCCGTTCCGCGATTCCCACGAGGACATCCGCACCGTCGTGCGCGACCTCGAGATGTTCCCGCACGCCTACGCCATTCCCACCCAGTGGCCGACCAACCCTTGGCAGCGCGACGTCGCAGACAAGACCGTGGCCGAATTGCTCGCGCCTTATCGCGACCGCATCCTGGCGCCCGTCTCGACGCTCTCGGCGAGCAAGCTGCTGCTGCAAAAGAATCTGCCGGCCGGGCTGCCCAGCCCGCTCGGCAATGCCTGCCGCGGCGTCGCCCGCCAAGTGCTCGACCTGCTGCAGATCGCCGTTCCCGGTGACGACTTCGAGGCTGCCCAGGCGGCCGCGGCGCGTCCCGCCATGGCCGCCGCAGGAGCGATGGCCGCTTAGCGCGCCCGACGGGACGAGGCGCTCCCAGGACCGGCTTGCTCCCTGCCGCACGGCGCGGGACAATGACCCGATCATGTCCCGTCGCGGCCTCCACGATCATCTGCTGTTCATCGCCCTGGTGCCGGCCGTGCTGTCGGCATTGCTGCTCGCCGGCTACTTCCTCGCGCTGCGGCTCGGCGACCTCGAGGCCGCCGGGCTGCCGGCGATAGCTGCCGCCGAGAAGCGGCAGGAAATCGTCATCGTCACCCTGCTGGCGGCGCTGCCGGTCGTCGCGCTGGCGGGCGCCATCGGCTGGCGGCTGTCGCGTCGCGTCCTGCTGCCCGCCCGCCGCATCGAGGTGGCGCTGGAGATGATCCGCGGCGGCAATCCCGGCATCCGCCTCCCGGGACGCGGCGCGCTCGCCGAACTCGAAGTCGCGGTGAATGCGCTCGCCCAGGCGCTGGCCAGGAACCGGCAGCATGCTGCCGAGGATCTCGCAGGCAAGCAGCAGGAACTGCTGCGCAAGCTCGAACTCGCGCAAGCCATGCTCGATGCGCAGGCCCGTGCCGGCGTCGGGCTCGCGATTGTCGAGCACGGCCGCATCGTGTTCGCCAATGCCGCGACGGAAGGGATGTCCGGTTACGACCAGCTCGAACTGCAGGCGATGTCGCACTTCGTCCAGATCGCGCATCCCGACGACCGCGAGCGCATCATGCGCAATCATTTCAAGGGGCTGGCCGGCCAGGACAGCGAGGACGGCTTCGACTTCGTCTTGTTGCGCCGCGATGGCGAACTGCGCCACGTGCAGCTGGTGCAGACGTCGATCGCGGATGGCAGCGGACAGCGCATGCTGATGATCCTGCTCGACATCACCGAACGCAAGCAGGCCGAGGCGCAGCTCGCCGACACCCATCGCCAGCTGCAGTCGCGCACCGAGGAAGCCGAGCGTGCGAACGTCGCGAAGTCGCGCTTCCTGGTCGCCGCCAGCCACGACCTGCGCCAGCCGCTCCACGCGCTGGCACTGTTCGCCGCCGAATTCGAGACCACCGCGGCGACGCCGGAACAGCAGCGGCTGGCCGGGCAAATCGGCGCGGCGACCGGCGCCATGGGGGAACTGCTCGATGCCCTGCTCGAAGTGTCGCGCCTCGACACCGCGGACATCAAGCCGCAGCCGCAACCGCTCGCCCTCGGCCGCCTGCTCGCCGGCGTCGTGGAGGCGCAGCGCAGCAGTGCGGAGGCCAAGGGCCTGGCGATCCACTGCGTACCGACGAGGCAGTGGACGGAAAGCGATCCGCAACTGCTTCGCCGGCTGCTCGGCAATCTCGTTTCCAACGCCGTCCGCTACACCGAGACCGGCGGCATCGTCGTCGGCGTGCGGCGCGAAGGCAACGGCTTGCGCATCGAGGTCTGGGACAGCGGCATCGGCATCGAGGCGGTCCAGCTGCCGCTGGTATTCCAGGAGTTCTACCAGGTCGCCAACCGCGAGCGCGACGCCGGCAAGGGCTTGGGGCTGGGACTTGCCATCGTCGACCGCATCGCGCGGCTGCTCGGGCACAGGATGCAGGTGCGCAGCACGCCCCAGCGCGGCACGGTCTTCGGCGTTTCCGTGCCGCGCAGGGCGCCCGTCGAGACGGTGGAGCCGGCGACGCCCCCCTCCGTGCCGGTCAACGCAGCGCGCATCCTGGTGGCAGGCGGCGTCGCATCCGGCGCCGAAAGCCTCGCCAAGCTCATCGAATCATGGGGCTACCACATCCTGCGCGCCGGCGACGAAGGACAGTTGCGCAAGCACATGGCGGCGATGCCCGACATGGTGGTTTGCGACGATAGCCTGTTCCGCGGCCTTGCCCGCGCCGTAGCGGGACGGCCGCGGCGCCCGCGGGTGGTGTTGATGGGGGATGCCGCCGAGGCGGAGAACCGCGCGGGGCTCGTTCCCGATGCCCGGCTGGCCAAGCCGATCAAGCCCGGGCGCCTGCGTGCCCTGCTCCATCACATGGTCGAAGAGGGCGCGGGACCGGCGGAGAGCCGGACCGCCGCGCCTACACTCTGACGCGCTGGCGGCTCGCGACGAGCAGGGCCTGCGAGCGGTTGGTGACGTTGAGCGCCTTGAAGATGGCGGACACGTGGATCTTCACGGTGCCTTCCGTCACGCCGAGCATCTCGGCGATCTGGCGGTTGGTCTTGCCCTGGGTCAGCAGTTCCAGCACGCGCATCTGCGCCGCGGTGAGGTGGTAGCGCTCGGCAAGCGGCTTGCTGCGCGAAGCATCGCCCCGCTCCATCGCCTCGCGCATCGCGGTCGGCAGGTAGACCTCGCCGTCCAGCACTTGGCGCAGCGCGCCGAGCAGCACATCCGTGGAACTCGACTTGGGCACGAAGCCGGAAGCGCCGTGGCGCATGGCGCGCGCCGCCGTCTCGGCATCGTCGAGCGCGGACAGGATGACGACGGGGATGGTTGGGTAGCGCTTGCGGATGGCGCCGAGCACGGCCATGCCGCTGGTGCCGGGGAGCATCAGGTCGAGCATCACGAGATCGATGTCGTCGTGCGCCTCGAGCAGCGCCAAGCCCTGGTCGGCATCCGGCGCGCCAAGGGTCTGGGTGCCGGGCTCCAGCCCGCGCAAGGCCAGCAACAGGCCTTCGCGCACCAGCGCGTGGTCCTCGATGATCAATACCTTCAGCACGGCGCTCTCCCCTTCGACGGCTTGTATGACGTTGGCAGTCTAGCGCAGTCTAGCGCGAATTTCTCCGAGCGTGTCTGCCTTGCCCTAAAATGGCCCATCCCACCAGGAGCCGACATGTCCGACACCCAAGACCCTTTGGATTTTATCAAAAACATGTGGGGCAACATGGGCTTCGGCCTGCCCGGCATGGTGACTCCGACGATCGACACCGACGAGTTGGAAAAGCGCATCACCGAGCTCAAGACGGTCGAAGGCTGGCTGAAGACGAACGTCGGCCTGCTGCAGATGACCATCCAGGGACTCGAGATGCAGCGCGCCACGCTGCTTGCCATGCGAGCCATGAGCGAGTCGGCGAGCAGCCCCGAGGCGGCCGCCGCCAATCCGTTCGCCAACGCCGCCTTGTGGCAGTGGCCCTTCATGCCGCAAGCCGAGGGCGAGGCGACCTCCGAAAAGGCGCCGCAGCCGGCACCCCAGCCGGCCAAGCCGGCCGCCAAGCGCCCGCGCGCCAAGAAGAAGAGCCAGTAGGCGCTAGAGGCTGGTGAGCCAGATGGGCAGCGTAAGCATCGCTGCCAGCGTCGTCGCCGAGATCAGCCAGGCGACGCGCGCACCGTCCCCGCCCATGCGCTGGGTCAGGATGTAGGCGGAACTCGCCGTCGGCAGCGCCGCGAACGCCACCGCGACGTCGAAGTACAACCCGGCCAGGCCCAGCGCGCGTCCGAGGACGAGCGCAGCGATCGGCATGATGACGAGCTTGACGGCGATCAACCAGCCGGCCGCAAGGCGGCCGCCGCCAAAGGCTCCGCGCAGCTTCAGTGCCGCGCCCACCGCGAGCAGTCCCAGTGCGATCGAAGCCTCGGCCAGTCGGCCGAGGAACTTCAGGGCCGGCGCCGGCATCGGCCAGCCGGCCAGATTCCACAGCAGGCCGGCGAGCGTCGCCAGGATCAGCGGGTTGCGCGCCAGTTCCCGCCACATGCCGGAGCTGCCATGCCGCGCCAGCATCGATACGGCGGCGACATTCGCGAGCGGCACCATTGCCCCGGTCAAGAGTCCCATCGCAGCGACGCCGGGCGCCCCGTGCAGGCTGCCCGCCACCGCGAGTCCGATGTAGGTGTTGAAGCGGAATGCGCACTGGAACTGCGAGGCGAACGAAATCGGCGTCAGCGGCGACAGCCATCGCGCCGCGCTGCCCGCCAGCATGGCAAAGAGCATCGCACCTGCGCCGGTCGCCAGCAGCGGCGGTGCCGCCTGCCATTCGATCGGCGCGCGCACCAGGGCATTGAACAGCAGCGCCGGGAACAGAACGAAGTAGACGAGCTTCTCGATGCCGGCCCAGAAATGATCGCCGAAGTGCAGGGTGCGCCTGAGCGCGAGGCCGAGCAGGATCAGGGCGAAGTCGGGCAGCAGGGCGAGCGCGGTGTCCATGGGCCCGCGCATTCTAGCGGCCGGCGCGAAGGCACGGGCGGCCGGACGTTGCCCCGGCTGCTATGCGCGCGCCACCGGGTCGGGCGAACTTCCGACCGTGCGCTGGCGGGTGGCGCGCGCCTTCACACCTGCCGGCGCTGGCGCAGGCGCCCGTGCCGAACCATTGTGCGCCATTCCGGTCACCGCAGCTTGGGCTTCTTGTCGCCATGGCCCGACGACTTCACTGCCTCGGCTCGAGCCGATAGGCTCGCCCGGAGTTCCTTTCGAATGGAGCAGCGAGACCGAACATGCCGTACCAACAAGTAGCCGGATCGCCGTGGGTCTGGGCCGCCGTTGCCGTCTTCTTCCAGGTCATCGGCGTCTTCATGATTCTTGCGCGCCGGACGCAACTCCAGAACTACCTGGAACTCGCGGGTCCCGTGCAGAAGGACGTCGCCGAATTCGTCCTGGCGCAGATGGAGAGCGCCGCGCCGTACATCTTTCACCTGCGCAAGGTGGGCATGAACGTGCAGTTGGGACCCAATCTTCGAGCGGCGCTCGTCGCCGCGAACGACGATCGCGCGCGGCGCATCTTCGAGTTCGTGGACGGCCAGGCCGCCCGTTCTTCCAGGCCGTGACCCGCGGCCTGCCGACGGCCGGCGTCAGTCGTACTTGCGTGCATCCTCGATCACCTTGCCGTCGTTCGGCAGGCTGCCGACGGCGACCAGGCTGATCTCGCCGCGCAGCTTGGTGACGTCGCGCAGGGTCTCGACGAGCGCACTCGCCAGCCCGTCCGGCGCGCGGGCGGCTTCGCAGCTCAAGGCCATCGCATCGACGGCATCCGGATTGGTGACCACCAGGCGCGCCTTCTTCACTTCGGGATGCCGCTTGAGGATCTCGGCGACCTGTTCGGGATGCACGAACATGCCCTTGACCTTGGTGGTCTGGTCGGCGCGTCCCATCCAGCCCTTGATGCGCATGTTGGTGCGGCCGCAGGGCGAGGCGCCCGGCAGCACCGCGGAGAGGTCGCCGGTGCCGAAGCGCACCAGCGGATAGTCGGCGTTGAAGGTCGTGACCACCACTTCGCCGACTTCGCCCTCCGGAACCGGATCGCCGGTGCCCGGCCGCACGATCTCGACGACTACCCCTTCGTCGACCACCAGTCCTTCGCGCGCCGCCGTCTCGTAGGCGATGACGCCGAGGTCGGCGGTGGCGTAGGCCTGGTAGCCGTCGATGCCGCGCGCCCGCAGGGCCTCGCGCACCGGCGGCAGGAAGGCCTCGCCCGAGACCAGCGCCTTGGTGATCGGCACGCGAATGCCCAGTTCGTCGGCCTTCTCGACCAGGATGCGCAGGAACGACGGGGTGCCGACGTAGCCGGTCGGCTGCAGATCGGCCATCGCCTGAACCTGCTGCTCGGTCTGGCCGACCCCGCCGGGGAACACCGTGCAGCCGAGCGCCAGGGCGCCGGCCTCGAGGATCCACGCGCCCGGCGTCATGTGATACGAAAAGCTGTTGTGCACCAGGTCGCCGCCGCGGAAGCCCGCGGCATACAGCGCGCGCGCCGTGCGCCACCAGTCGGCGCTGCGCCCCTCGGGCTCGTAGATCGGGCCGGGCGACGAGAACACGCGTCCCAGCCTGCCGTACGGCGTCGCGACCAGCCCGCCGAAGGGGCGTCGCCCCTTCTGCAGTTCGATCAATTCGTGCTTGCGCACCACCGGCAGCTTCGCCAACGCCGCACGCGAGTCCACGCTGCCCGGATCGACGTCCGCCAGCGCCTTGCCGAAATAGGCGCAATGCTTCTTGGCGTGGGCGACCTGCCGCGGCAGCCGCGCCATCAGGTCGCGCTCGCGCTGCTCGGGCGCGCGCGTCTCGAGATCGTCGTAGTGCGCGTTCATGCCAGCCACCGCTTTCTTCTACGGTAGTGCTTCACTTCTCGGAAGCTCTTGCGGCCGTGGCTCGACAGGCCGAGGTAGAACTCCTTGACGTCCTCGTTGCTGCGCAGATCGGAGGCCTCGCCTTCCATGACGACGCGGCCGTTCTCCAGGATGTAGCCGAAATCCGCGTAGCGCAGCGCCACCATGGTGTTCTGCTCGGCGAGCAGGAAGCTCACCTTCTCCCGGCTGTTGAGGTCGTGCACGATCTCGAAGATCTCCTCGACGATCTGCGGCGCCAGTCCCATCGACGGCTCGTCGAGCAGGATCATCTGCGGCCCGGCCATCAGCGCGCGGCCGATGGCGCACATCTGCTGCTCGCCGCCCGAGGTGTAGCCGGCCTGCGAACTGCGCCGCTGCTTGAGCCGCGGAAAATAGGTGTACACCTTCTCCAGATTCTGCTTCAGTTGCGTCCGCGACACCGCCTGCGTGTAGGCGCCGGTCAGCAGGTTCTCCTCGATGGTGAGGTGAGCGAAGCAGTGCCGTCCTTCCATCACCTGGATGACGCCGCCCTTCACCATCTCGTTGGGCGTCATCTGGTCGACGCGGCGGCCCTGGAACTCGATGCTGCCCTTGGTCACCTCGCCGCGCTCGGCGCGCAGCAGGTTCGACACGGCCTTGAGCGTCGTCGTCTTGCCCGCGCCATTGGCGCCGAGCAGCGCGACGATCCTGCCCTCCGGCACTTCGAGCGAGACGCCCTTGAGCACCAGGATGACGTGGTCGTAGATGACCTCGATGTTGTTGACGGAGAGATAGGACATGGCTGCTTCCAGTCGGGGGGCGGGGGCGGGGCCCCCGCCCGTCTGGGATTACTTCTTCTTGGCTTCCGCGGCGCAGTCGCGCGGCGTGATGCCCTTTTCCTTGGCGTATTTCTTCGCCTCGGCCTGGAACAACGGGTGGATGAGGGTCTTGTTGCCCTCGATCCAGTCGGACAGCACCACCCACTTGGTGCCGTCCCATTGCTGGATCTTCACCTTGCCGGAGCCTTCATGGTTGTCGCACGAGGTCCTCACTTCCGGCAGCAGGCCGGTGGCGCCCAGCTGCTTGAGGCGCGCGTCGGTGATGTTCAGGTTCTCGAGGCCCCAGCGCACCTGCTCGCCGTTCATCGGCTTGCCCTTGCCGTACTTGGCCTGGGCCGTGCGGATCGCTTCGACGGAGGCAACGGCCGCGGACACGCCACGGTTGTAGAGGATGGTGCCGATCTTGTTCTTGTCGGACAGGTTGCCCTTGCCGGCGCCGTACACGGTCTTCTCGATGTCGGCGATCAGCGGCACGTTCTTGCCGGAGACGTTCCAGGTGGCCGACATGTAGCCCTTGGCGGCCTCGCCGGCCGGGATGACGTCCTCCTCGGAGCCCGCCCACCACGAGCCGATCATCTTCTCGCGCGGGAAGCCCATCTTCTGCGCGGTCTTGAGCGCCGTCATGTTCATCACGCCCCAGCCCCACATCACGACGTAGTCCGGGTTCTCCTGGCGGATGCGCTGCCATTGCGCGCCCTGCTCGTTGCCCGGGTGCGCCACCGGAATCTCGATCAGGTTGAACTTGTTGAGCCGCGATTCGGCTTCCAGCGCAACGATCGGCTCCTTGCCGTAGGCGGAATCGTGGTAGAGGAAGACGATCTTCTTGCCGGCCAGGCTGCCGCCGTTCTTGTCCTTGAGGAATTTGACGATCGCCGACGCCTGCATCTGGTAGGTGGTCACCAGGGGGAAGGCGTAGGGGAAGACGGAGCCGTCGACCGCGCTGGTGAGGCCGTAGCCCATCATCGCCAGCGGCAGCTTGTCCGCCGCGGTCTTGTCGACCAGCGCGTAGGAGATGCCGGTGGACATGGTGTGGATCGGGCCGGGGAAATTCTTCGCCTTGCCCTTCAGGCGCTCGTAGCACTCGACGCCCTTGGAGTTGTTGTACTCGGTCTCGCACTCGTCCCAGGCGATCTGCACGCCGTCGATGCCGCCCTTCATGTTCACGTAGGTCAGGTAGTCGATGAAGCCGCCGTAGAAGGCCTGGCCGTTGGCGCCATACGGGCCGACGCGGTAGTCGGGCAGCATGAAGTACTGCTCGTCGGCCGCCTGCGCCGCGGTGGCGAAGGTGCCGGTGATGCACGCCGCCGAGATGGCGGCAGCGATGGCGAGCTGCTTGGTCCTCTTGAACATGAAAGTCTCCTCTTGGTTAGTTGTTCGTACCGAAGCGCGTCAGTGCGGGAACGGCCACAGGCGCAACTTTTCCTTTGCGATCTGCCACAGGCGTGCGAGGCCGTGGGGCTCCACGACCAGGAAGAACATGATGAGCGCGCCGAACACCATGAGCTGGATGTGAGAAACCGTCGCGTTGTCGAACGGCAGGTGCAGCAGGGCCGCGGCCTCCGGCAGAGCGATGTCGAGGAAGATCGGCAGCAGCAGGATGAACGCCGCGCCGAGGAAGCTGCCGAGGATGCTGCCGACGCCGCCGACGATAATCATGAACAGGATCTTGAACGACATGTCGAGCGAGAAACCGTCGGGTTCGACCGAGCCGAGGTAGCAGAAGGCGTAAAGCGCGCCGGCGACGCCGCAGTAGAAGGAACTGACGGCGAAGGCCAGCAGCTTGGTGCGCATCAGCCGGATACCGATCACCTCGGCCGCCACGTCCATGTCGCGCACCGCCATCCAGGCGCGCCCGGTGGTCGAGCGCACCATGTTCTTCGCCGCCAGCGCCAGCAGCGACACCAGCGTCAGCACCAGCAGGTACTTGCTGCGCGGCGAGTCGAACTCGAAGCCGAGGATGTTGATGCCCGGCAGGGAGATGACGCCCGACGACGAATCGTTAGAGAGATACGGAAACTTGGTCAGGCACCAGACGATGAAGAACTGCGCCGCCAGCGTCGCGACCGCGAGGTAGAAGCCCTTGATGCGCAAACTAGGCAGCCCGAACAGGATGCCGACGCCGGCGGACGTCAGTCCGGCGAGGATGAACGACACCAGCACCGGCATGCCTTCGACGCGCACCTGGAAGTTGTAGGCGGCATAGGCGCCGACGGCCATGAAAGCGGCGGAGCCCAGCGAGAGCTGCCCCGCGTAGCCGGTCAGGATGTTGAGCCCCAGGGCCGCCAGGGCGAAGATCAGGAAGGGGATAAGGATTGCGCTGAACCAGTATTCCGAGCCGAAGGCCGGGATGCCGACGAAGGCGATGGCGAGCAGCAGTGCGATGCCGATGCGGTCCTGGCGGATCGGGAAGATCTGCTGGTCGGCGGCGTAGGTGATCTTGAACTGGCCGGTTTCTCTGTAGAACATTGTTCAGTTGCTCCGCGTGTCGCGCCATTCCGGCGCAGCAGCCGACTTGCGACCCGCCAAGGGCGACGGGCGGTCGCCGCCGCTCCGTGTCCCCCGTCGGTCGCTGGCGCGACCTCCTCCTCCTTTACCTACGCGTCGGCGACCACCCGCCACCCTCGGCTGATTGGTTTTCCGGTTCGGCAACCACGATTCCTGGGCCGATGGGGTGCCCTGTTTCGCGTAGGTAAAGGAGGAGGCGGACGCCGTATCGCCCTTGTCCGCCGGGGGGCGTAGGCAGGGTTTCGCGGAGCACTGCTCCGCGCTGCCGAAGCCGGCGCGCTGTGCAAAGCGCGCCGTGGGCCGCGATAGCGGCGGAGCGAAACAGGGCACCCCATCGGCCCGCCGAGGCGCGTGCTTCACAGCATGAAGACGGTTCAGATCAAACCCGATCAATGTGCTTCTCCCCGAACAAACCCTCCGGCCGAACCAGCAGGAACAACAACGCCATCACGTAAGGAAACCACCCCTCGATGCCGCCGAAATTCCCCGAGAACACGTCCTGCAGCACCGGCGGAATGTAGATCTCCGCCAGCTTCTCGGAGGCGCCGATGATGAGCCCGCCGACGATGGCGCCTGGCACCGAGGTGAAGCCGCCGAGGATCAGCACCGGCAGCGCCTTCAGCGCCGTAAAGGTCAGCGCGAACTGCACGCCGTTGCGTGCCCCCCAGAGCATGCCGGCGATCAGCGCGACGAAGCCCGCCACCGCCCACACCAGCGCCCAGATGTGCTGCAGCGGAATGCCGATCGACAGCGCCGCCTGGTGGTCGTCGGCAACGGCGCGCAGCGCGCGGCCGATCCGCGTGTATTGGAAGAACAGCGCCAGCCCTGCCACCAGCAGCGCGGCCAGGCCGGCCGCGAACAGGTCGAACTTGCTGACGACGATGTTGAAGGTGTTGAGGATGGACTCGATCGGCTCGTCGACCAGGCCGATGTCGAGCGCGCGGACGTCGTTGCCGAACAGCATCGGCGCCAGGCCCTCGACGAAGAACGACAGGCCGATGGTCGCCATGAACAGCGCGATCGGCGGCTGGTTGACCATCTTGCGCAGCACGAACTTCTCGGTGGCAATGCCGAACAGCGTCATGGCGGCGAACGCAAGGATCAGCGCCAGCCACAGCGGCGCGCCGTAGCCCATGAATCCGACCACCGCCAGGGCGGCGAAATAAACCATCGCGCCCTGCGCGAAGTTCAGCACACCGGAAGCCTTGTAGATCAGCACGAAGCCAAGGGCCACCAGCGAGTACATGATGCCGGAGAGCAGGCCGCCGATCAGGACTTCAAAGAAGAATGACATGGAACCTCGGTCCTCTCAGTGCTGTGTGCCCAGATACGCGGCGATGACTTCGGGATTGCTCTTGACCTCGTCCGGCACGCCGTCGCCGATCTTCCTGCCGTAGTCGAGCACCACCACGCGGTCGGAGATGTCCATCACCACGCCCATGTCGTGCTCGATCAGCACGATCGTGGTGCCGAACTGGTCGTTGACGTCGAGGATGAAGCGGCACATGTCCTGCTTCTCCTCCACGTTCATGCCGGCCATCGGCTCGTCCAGCAGCAGCATCTTCGGTTCCGCCGCCAGCGCGCGGCCGAGCTCGACGCGCTTCTGCAGGCCGTAGGGCAAGCGGCCGACCGGGGTCTTGCGGATGTGCTCGATCTCGAGGAAGTCGATCACCTCCTCCACCTTGGCCCGGTGCGCCAGCTCCTCGCTGCGCGCGCGCCCAAACCAGAAGGCGTGCTCGAGGAAGCTGCACTTCATCATCAGGTTGCGCCCGGTCATCAGGTTGTCGAGCACCGACATGCCCTTGAACAGCGCGATGTTCTGGAAGGTGCGGGCGATGCCGGCCTCGGCCGCCGCGTGCGTGTCCATGTCGCGGCGATGCTCGCCGTGGAAGATGATCTCGCCTTCCTGCGGCTGGTAGACGCCGTTGATGACGTTCAGCATCGAGCTCTTGCCGGCGCCGTTGGGGCCGATGATCGCGCGGATCTCGTGTTCGCGCACGTCGAAGGAAATGTCCGTCAAGGCCTTGACGCCGCCGAAGCGCAGCGAGATGTTGCGCAGGTCGAGGACGACGTCGCCGATCTCTCTTGCCATGTCAGGCCGCCTTCTTCGCTGCCGCGGACGAGAAGGTCTTTGCCGCGCGGATGGCCAGGTCGGCCGCCACCTTGCCGCGGCGGCCGTCCTCGAACTTCACTTCGGTCTCGATGAACTGGCTGGTCTTGCCCTGGTACAGCGCTTCGATCAGTACCTTGTACTTTTCCGCGATGAAGCCGCGACGCACCTTGCGCGTGCGCGTCAGCTCGTCGTCGTCCGGATCGAGCTCCTTGTGCAGCACCAGGAAGCGGTGGATCTGCGTGTCGGCCGTCATGTCGTCCGTCGCCAGCTCGGCATTGACCTGCTCGACGCATTCGCGCACCAGATCGAGCACCTGCTCCTTGCCCGCGAGGTCGGTGTAGCCGGCGTAGGCGATGTTGCGCCGCTCCGCCCAGTTGCCCACCGCGCCCATGTCGATGTTGACGAAGGCGCACACCTCGTCGCGGTCGTGGCCGAAGCAGACCGCTTCCTTGACGTGGGGGAAGAACTTGAGCTTGTTCTCGATGTAGTTGGGCGCGAACATGGCGCCGCCGGAAAGCCTGCCGACGTCCTTGGCGCGGTCGATGATCTTCAGGTGGCCGTCGGCGTCGATGAAGCCGGCGTCGCCCGTCATGAAGTAGCCGTCGGCGTTGATCGACTCGGCGGTGGCGTCCGGACGCTTGTAGTACTCCTTCATCAGCGTCGGCCCCTTCACCAGGATCTCGCCGTTGTCGGCGATCTTGATCTCGACGCCCGGGGTCGGCTTGCCGACGGTGTCGAACTTCACCTCGTCGTCGGGCTGCACGCAGACGAAGGCGCAGGTCTCGGTCTGTCCGTAGAGCTGCTTGAGGTTGATGCCGATCGAGCGATAGAAGCGGAACAGGTCCGGTCCGATGGCGGCGCCGGCGGTGTAGGCGACGCGGATGCGCGACAGGCCCAGGGTGTTGCGCAGCGGGCCGTAGACCAGCAGGTTGCCCAGCGCGTAGAGCAGCTTGTCCCCGGCCGCCACCGGCTTGCCGTCGAGGATTTCGGCACCGCAGCGCTTCGCCACGTCCATGAAGTAGTGGAACATGCGGCGCTTGAGCGCGCCCGCGTCCTCCATGCGGATCATCACCTGGGTCAGCATGTTCTCGAACACGCGCGGCGGCGCGAAATAGTAGGTGGGGCCGATCTCACGCATGTCGGTCATCACCGTGTCGCCCGACTCGGGGCAGTTGATGGTCATGCCGGCGACGATGGACTGCGCGAAGGAGAACAGGTGGTCGCCGACCCAGGCCATGGGCAAATAGGACAGGACCTCGTCATCCTCGCTGTGGCGGTCGATGACGCGGCCGCCCTCGCCGGCGGCGATGAAGGCGCGATGCGTCTGGCACACGCCCTTGGGCTTGCCGGTGGTGCCGGAGGTGTAGAGCATCACCGAGACGTCGTCCGCGGCGCCCTTGGCGATCTCGGCGGCGATGAAGTCGGGATGATTGGTGTTGTGGATGCGCCCCATCGCCACGATCTCGTCGCAGCTGTGCAGGAAGGGCTGCGAGTAGTGGCGCATGCCGCGCGGGTCGTCGTAGACGATGTGCTGCAGCTCGGGGCACTGCTCCTTCATCTCGAGCAGCTTGTCGACCTGTTCCTGGTCCTCTGCGATGGCGATATGCACGCCGGCGTCCTGCAGCACGAACACCATCTCGGCGGCGACCGCGTCCTGGTACATCGGCACCGGGATGCCGCCGAGCATCTGGGCGGCCAGCATCGAGCCGTACAGGCGGGGGCGGTTGTCGCCGACGATGGCGAGGCGATCGCCGCGCTTGAATCCCAGTTCGGCAAGCCCGCAGGCGAGCGCGCGGGCCTGCTCGGCCACCTCGGCCCAGGTCCACGTCTGCCAGATGCCGAGATCCTTTTCGCGCACGGCGGGACGGTCGCCGCGCACGCGGGCGTGGTGCATCAACAGGCGCGGAAAAGTATCGAGCGCGCCGCCGTCGGGCGTTGCCACCATCGATGAGTCTCCTCTTTTGCTGCCTGCCGCCTCTGTGGCGGTCTGTCCGGGTTCCGGGGCGAGGCCATTCTAGCCCCGCCTTTCTTTCCATTGGCTTACACCAGTCTAAGGTGCCCCCAGGCCTATAATTGTCATGTGGCAGACAATCCCGACAAAAAATCGCCGACCCTGGCGGACATGCTGCGGACTTCGCGCTGGGCCGCCAACCTGACTCCCGAGGAAACCGAGCGCGTCGCCCGCGGCGTCTCCGAGCGCCATGTCGCGGCCGGGGGCTTCATCTGCCGCAAGGGCGAAGCGGTCGACTGCTGGTTCGGCATGATCGAGGGGCTGGCGAAGATGTCTTCCGACCTCGACAGCGGCAAGACCGCCAGCTACACGGGGCTGCCGCCCGGCGGCTGGTTCGGGGAAGGCTCCGTGCTGAAGAACGAGCTGCGCCGCTACGACGTCATCGCGCTGCGCGATACCCGCGTCGCCTGCATGCGCCGCGAAACCTTCCTCTGGCTGCTCGACCACAGCATTCCCTTCAACCGCTACCTGCTGGTGCAGCTCAACGAACGACTCGGCCAGTTCATCGGCCTGCTCGAATCCGAGCGCCTGCTAGATACCGATGCGCGCGTCGCCCACTGCCTGGCGGGGCTGTTCAACCCCATCCTCTACCCGGGCCTCGGCCTGCGGCTGGCGATCTCCCAGGAGGAGATCGGCCTGCTCTCCGGCGTCTCGCGCCAGCGCGTCAATCGCTCGCTCAAGACCCTCGAGGACGCCGGCTACCTGAGCATCGAGTACGGCGCCATCGTCATTCGCGACCTCCCGGCACTGCGCCGCTTCGGCGCCTGATCACGGGCCTTTTGCATGCTGCGCATCACTGAACTCAAGCTGCCGCTCGACCACCCCGAGGAGGCCCTGCGCGCCGCCGCCTGCAAGCGCCTCGGCATCGCCGACAAGGATCTCCTCCGGCTCTCGATCTTCCGGCGCGGCTACGACGCGCGCAAGAAGTCGCAGATCGTCCTCGTCTATGCGCTCGATCTCGAGTTGCGCAACGAGGCCGCGGTGCTCGCGCGCCTGGCCGGCGACCGCAACGTGATGCCGACGCCGGACATGGCCTACCGCTTCGTCGGCCAGGCGCCCGCCGGCATGCAGGCGCGTCCGGTGGTCATCGGCACCGGTCCCTGCGGACTGTTCGCCGGGCTCATCCTCGCGCAAATGGGGTTCCGGCCCATCATTCTCGAGCGAGGCAAGGCCGTGCGCGAGCGCACCAAGGACACCTGGGGGCTCTGGCGCCAGGGCAAGCTCGATCCCGAATCGAACGTGCAGTTCGGCGAAGGCGGCGCCGGCACCTTCTCGGATGGCAAGCTGCACAGCCAGATCAAGGACCCGCAATACCGCGGCCGCAAGGTGCTCGAGGAATTCGTCAAAGCCGGCGCGCCGCCGGAGATCCTATACGTCAGCAAGCCGCACATCGGCACCTTCCGCCTGGTGAGCATGGTCGAGCACATGCGCGCGACCATCGAAGGGTTGGGCGGCGAAATCCGCTTCGGCGCCCGGGTGGACGACATCGAGATCGAACAGCACGCCGGCGGACGCCGCCAAGTGCGGGCCGTAAAGCTGGCGAACGGCGAACGCATCGAAACGGGCCATGTCGTGCTCGCCGTCGGCCACAGCGCGCGCGACACCTTTCAGATGCTCTACGACCGCGGCGTCTACATCGAGGCCAAGCCCTTCTCCATCGGCGTGCGCATCGAGCATCCGCAGTCGCTGATCGATCGCGCGCGCTTCGGCAAGTTCGCCGGCCATCCGCTGTTGGGCGCAGCCGACTACAAGCTGGTGCACCATTGCGCCAACGGACGCTCGGCCTACAGCTTCTGCATGTGCCCCGGCGGCACGGTGGTGGCGGCGACGTCGGAACCCGGCCGCGTCGTCACCAACGGCATGAGCCAGTACTCGCGCAACGAGCGCAACGCCAACAGCGGCATCGTCGTCGACATCACGCCCGAAAAGGACTACCCGGGCCATCCTCTCGCCGGCATGGAGTTCCAGCGCCAGTGGGAGAGCAAGGCCTTCGAGGCAGGCGGCGGCAGCTATGCGGCGCCCGCGCAGCGCGTCGGCGATTTCCTCGCGGGGCGTCCGTCGACGGCCCCGGGGCCGGTCGACCCCTCGTACAAGCCGGGCGTGCATTGGACCGATCTCGCGCTTTGCCTGCCACCCTTCGTGGTGGCCGCGTTGCGCGAGGCCCTGCCGGCATTCGACCGCCAGATCCACGGCTTCGCCATGGCCGATGCGGTAATGACCGGCGTGGAGACCCGCACATCCTCACCCGTGCGCATCAAGCGCGACGAGGACTGCGAGAGCGTCAACACCCGAGGCCTCTACCCGGCCGGTGAAGGTGCCGGCTACGCCGGAGGCATTCTTTCGGCCGGCGTGGACGGCATCAAGGTGGCGGAAGCCGTGGCGCTGTCGATGCTCGAAGGGCGACCCTAGATCGGCTGCTCCTCGGTGGCGCGGGCGCTCAGCGACGCCACCGCCACCGCCAGTTCGCCGAACTCCGCGGCGCATTCCGTGATCGCCGCGTCGATCGCCTCCGCCGGGCCCTGCGTCTTCACCAGCCCCTCGAGGCGGACCGCCAGGCCCGCGATGCCGCGTGCGCCCACCAGCCCGGCGATGCCCTTGAGCGTATGGACGGTGTGGTGAGCGGCGGCCCACTGCGCCCCGCGGACCTGCGCGGCAAGACGCTCCATGTCGGCGCCATGCTTGTCCACGAAACGGATCAGCAGCACCCGATAGTCCTCGAGATGCCGCTCGGTTCGCCGCATGCCTTCGGGAATCGCGACACCGGGCAGACTCGCGAGGCGCCTTGCCAAAGGACTGTCGGAGGAACTGACGGCGGCCAACCCGCCGGCATCGGGACTCCTGACGGCGATCCATTGTCCGAGCACCCGGTGCAGCTGCGCTGGAGTCACCGGCTTGGCGATGTGCCCGTTCATGCCGGCCGCCAGGCAGGACTGCCTGTCCTCCGCGTAGGCATTGGCAGTAAGCGCGACGATGGGCGTGGCGGCGTGCTCCGGCAGCCGCCGGATCGCGCGGGTGGCGTCGAGCCCGTCGAGCCGCGGCATCTGCATGTCCATCAGGATGAGGTCATAGGCTTCCGCCTCGGCGCACGCCAGGGCCTCGAGCCCGTCCGACGCCACCTCGACGTCGCAGCCCAAACCGCTCAGCATCTCGAACAGGATGTCCTGGCTCAGCGCATGGTCCTCGACCAGCAGCACGCGCCGGCCGGTGACGACGGCCGGGACGTTGGGCGGCGCCGCCGCCTTCCTTGCGCCGAGCGGCAGCGCCAGATCGAAACTGAAGCAGCTGCCCGCGCCGACCTCGCTCTCCAGGGCGATGCTGCCGCCCATCATGGCGACGAGCCGCCGGCTGATGGCGAGGCCGAGCCCTGTGCCGCCGTGCCGTCGCGTCGTTGCGCTGTCGGCCTGAATGAAGGGCTGGAACAGCTCGCGCTGGACTTCGGGCGAGATGCCGATGCCCTGGTCGGCCACCGCGAAGCGCAGCAGGGCGTGCGTTTCCGTGACCCGGACGGAGTCGACGGTCAGGCGAACGGAGCCGCGCTCGGAGAACTTCACGGCGTTGCTGCACAGGTTGATGAGCACCTGCGCGAGCCGCAACGAATCGCCGCGCAGCGGCAGCGCGGCCACCGCGGGATCGAGTTCGAGCAGGAAGATCAGCTGCTTCTTGCGCGCCGACTCGCCGATCATGCGCGCCACGCGGGTGGCGACGTCGTCGAGAAGGAAGTCGTCGACGTCGAGTTCCAGGCGCCCCGCCTCGATCTTCGACAGATCGAGGACGTCGTTGATGAGCGACAGCAGGTGCTCGGAACTCTCGCACAGCTGGGCGATGCGATGGCGCTGCGACGGTTCGGTCACTTCGTTCTGCAGCAGGTGGGCCAGGCCGATGCTGATATGCAGCGGCGTACGGATTTCGTGGCTCATGTTCGCCAGGAAGGCCGACTTGGCGCGATTGGCGGATTCGGCGGCCTGCCGCGCCTGCTCTGCCGCCGCAAAACGTTCGAGATTGGTCAAGCCGACGGACATGGCGTCCGCCATGGCATGGAGGATCGCCAGTTCCTCGTCGGTCGCCCGATGGCGCGTCTGCCAGTAGCAGGCGATCGCCGCGGACGGCTCGCTGCGGCCGACGGGGGCCACCGCGAGGCTCTTGACGAAGGTGCGCCGGTAGGCCTCGTGCGGAATGCGCGCATCGGCATAGATGTCCTCGATCACCGCCGTGCTCGCGTTCAGCATGGCCCAGCCGCTGATGCACTGCTCCATCGGGAACCGCTCGCCCTTCCACAGTGGCCCGATCGCATCCTCGTCCGCGTAGTGGCATTGCCCGTTCTCGCGCAGCACCAAGGCCACGCCGTCGGCGCCGGTAAGCGCACGGAGGGCATCTCGCACCACCGACATCAATGCAGCGCGCTCGGTCGCCGAGGCGATGCGCTCCACGGTGCGCGCCAAGCTGCGCAGGCGTTCTGCGCTCCGCGACGCGGCCGTCTCCGCCTCCTTGCGCGCCGAGATGTCCTCGACGATCGCCACCAGGCAATCGGGCGTACCCTGGGAAGCGGAGGCGCCCGACAGCGTCAAGCTGACCCAGGCGGTGCTGCCGTCGCCCTTCAGGAGGCGCTTCTCGACGGTGGAGGTCTCGAGTTCCCCTTCGAACATCCGGCGCAGCCGGCGGGCATCGGCGTCGCGATCCTCCGGGTGCGCGATATCGAGGAGGCCGATGGCGAGCAGGCGGCCCCGGTCACATCCGGCGATGTCGCACAGCGCCTGGTTGCCCTGCAGCCAGCGGCCGTCCGGCGCAACCAGGCCGATGCCGATGGCGGCAGATTCGAAGGCGCGGAGGAAGGCGGCCTCGGCCTCGCTGCCGGCGGAACGCTGCTTCAGTACCGCACTGGACATGGCGCGAATCACGATGGTGATGCGGAATGGTATGCAGGAATGAGGGCATCGCTACCCGGAGCGCGGATAATGTCATTGGCAAATGCCGACGACAATACCCGGAAAGCGGTAGCCCAACGCCCCGTTTTCTAGGGTTTACCTGACCCCGCCCACAGACGCCTTCAGTGGATTTCGATCGCCTCGGCGCCTTCGAGGATGCCGCTCAGGCTTGCAAGATGCGCCTGCAGCGCCTGGGACTCGCGGGTGTCGATTGCGCCGAGACGGAACCCCAGGCGAAAGGCACCATGGCCATGATCGCGATGGTTGGTGAGCTTCGCCCCGGAACTCACCCGCAGACCGTCGGCGATCAGCGTGACCGGCATCGCGCCGCGATCGGCGATGATGGCATGCGCCGTTTCCGGAGAGGCGAGTACCGCGAAGCCTTCCGGGCTGAGATCGACCAGCATCACCGCGGAGCCGACGCGATCGAACAACGCGTGGACGCGCGAGAACGTGAACACGCGCGGATGCTTGCGGCGATTTGGAATGGCGTGGCTCATGCTCGCATCATCGCTTGGAAGTATGACAAGAATGGGACCGCCCCGCGCCGGCTGCAATAGTCCGTCAGGGCCAACGCCGAACGGCATAGATTGAAAGTAATTCACGTTGCATTAATGCTGCTCCAGCCGGGGCGCGTTCTCTTCCGCCGGCTCGCCGGTCTCCTCGTCGATCCAGTCGGACATGCCGAACTCGGCTTCCGCCTCGGCCACGCCTTCGCCGCCCGCTCCCGTCTCGCCGCTGCGGCTCTCGGCGTCCTCCACTGCTGCCAGCAGTGATTCGAAGGGCCCGTACTCGCGGGCATCCACCTTGGTTCGCCAATAGAAACCGTCGGGCCTTTCCGTCACCACTAGGTCGTCGAATTCCGCATCGGTTTCCGGAATGATCTGGCGCATGACTGTCTCCCCCATGCCGATCGTGTGCTATTCCTTGATAGCACATACGCGAAGACGCCGCACCGGACGCAGGCCGGCTTGGCCGAAAGGTTCGCCGCGCAAGAACCAATCGGCGCGGTTGCGACTCGAACCGGCAATCGCAAGACGGAAGGAGGTGCGACGTGTCCCTGACGCCCCAAGAGCTCGAGCGGCTACGGCAGGAGCTCGACCATGACGAACGCCGCCTGCTGGAGGAGGTCCGCAGCGAATTGGCGGCGAGCGGCAACCAGCAGTATGTCGAACTGCTCAACCGCGACCCGGCCGATCCGGGCGACGCCTCGGTCGCCGACCTGCTGGCCAACCTCAGCCTGGCCGAGATCGATCGCCATATCGGCGAGCTGCGCGCCATCGAATCGGCGCGCACCCGCATGGAGGACGGGAGCTACGGTACGTGCATCGACTGTGGCCGCGACATCGGCGTCGAGCGCCTGCTCGCCTACCCCACCGCCGAGCGCTGCCTGCCGTGCCAGCAGTTGCACGAGCGCACGTACGCCGGGCAGGAGACCCCGACGCTGTGATGGTTCAGCGACGAACGATGCCGTTGCCGGACAGCCGGACGGGATCGCCGCTCTTGAAGCCCGGATCGTGGTCGAACTGGAAGGTCTTCTCGTGGCCGCTGTCGAGCTGCACCCTGACGTCCCATACCTTGCTGGTGCGCACGTGCTCCTCGACCTTCTTGCCGGCATAGGCGCCGCCGGCCGCACCGGCGACCGTCGCCACGGTGCGCCCGGTGCCGCTGCCGATCTGGTTGCCGATCAGCGCGCCCGCCACGCCGCCCGCGATCATGCCGACGGGACCGCCTTCGCCCTTCTTCTCGACGACGTTGACCGCCACCACCTTGCCGCAGTCCTTGCAGGCGGCGCTGGCCCGCGCGCTGCCGACCGCCTTGTCGTACTCGGCCTTGGCGTCGCGCAGGCATTGCATGCGCGCGCTCGACGTCGCCTCCTCGGCGCACAGTTTCTTGTCCGCGGCATAGCGCGCCGCGGCATCGTCGGCGGCACAGGCATTGCCCGCCGCGATCAGTGCGGCGGCTGCCAGGGTCATGTGAACGGATTTCATGAGGTTCGCTCCGGTTGGAAATACCGATTTGAGGGTAGAACAAGCGCACGCGCTTGCCAGGTGATTATTCCCCCGCCCGGCCAGGGACGCTAGACCTCTTCGATCGGCATCGGACGCGCGATGCCGAAGCCCTGGCCGAAGTCGACGCCCTGGCGGCACAACAGGCTGCGGATGTCGTCGTTCTCGACGAACTCCGCCACGGTGCGCAAGCCCATGACGTGGCCGATGTCATTGATGGCGGCGACCATGGCCTTGTCGATCGGACTGCGGTGGATGTTGCGCACGAAGCTGCCGTCGATCTTGAGGAAGTCGACCGGCAGGTTCTTCAGATAGCCGAACGACGACAGGCCGCTGCCGAAGTCGTCGAGCAGGAAGCGGCAGCCATGCTCGCGCAGCGCGCCGATGAAGCGCACGGCGCGCGTCAGGTTGGCGATGGCGGCCGTCTCGGTGATCTCGAAGCAGACGCGCCGCGCGTCGAGCGCGGTATGCCTGAACTGGCCGATGATGAAGTCGAGCAGCTGCTCGTCGCCGAGCGACTGCCCCGACAGGTTGATCGAGCAGCACTGGGTCCGCTTGTCATGGTCGGCAAGCCATTGCGTCGCCTGCTGGACCACCCAGCGATCGATGCGCGGCATGAGGTTGTAGCGCTCTGCGGCCGGCAGGAAGGAGCCGGGAGCCACCACCGCGCCGTCGTCGTCGAGCATGCGCAGCAGGATCTCGCCGTGGCTCTCCTCGCTTGCCGCCTCCTGCAGCGGCACGATCGGCTGCCAATGCAGGCGCAGGCGATCCTCATCGAACGCGCGGTTGATGCGGGCCACCCAGGTCATCTCGCCCGAGCGCCGCATGGTCTCGCCGTCGGCCGCATCGAAGATCTGCACTCGGTTGCGGCCCTCGTCCTTGGCCGCATAGCAGGCGGTGTCGGCTGCCGCCAGCAGCCGGGTGCCGTCGAGGTTCTCGCCCGCGACGGGCACCATTCCGATGCTGGCGCCAACGACGAAGGTCTTGTCGTCCCAGACGAAACGCAATCCGCTGACGGCCTCGAGCAGGCTCTCGGCGATCTCGCGCGCCTTGCCGACCGGGCAGTTCTCCAGCAGCACGCCGAACTCATCGCCGCCGAGCCGCGCCAGGGTGTCGGCCTCGCGCAGCCGGTCGTGCATGCGGGCGGCCACCTGGCACAGCATCTGGTCGCCGGCGGCGTGGCCGCAGGTGTCGTTCACGACCTTGAACTGGTCGAGGTCGATATAAAGCAGCGCATGCTGGCTGCCGGCGGCGGCGCGCGCCAGCAGCGCCTGCAGCCG
>DASVZI010000088.1:0-5256 GCA_036391735.1 Rhodocyclaceae bacterium | reverse complement strand
ATCCGCGAGATGGTGATCTTCGCGCCGCAGAACGTCATCATGGACCCGCCGTTCACCAAGCTCGACATCCTGTCGTGCCGCAACCTGATGATCTACCTCGGGCCCGAGCTGCAGAAGAAGCTGCTGCCGCTGTTCCATTACAGCCTCAGCCCCGGCGGCATCCTGTTCCTCGGCAGCGCCGAGACCATCGGCAGCTTCACCGACCTGTTCGCGCCGATCGACGCCAAGTCGCGGCTCTATCGCCGCAGCATCGTCAGCCAGCGCCTCGGCGACGTCGAGTTCCCGACCCGGCTGCAGCCGGCCGTCGTGGGAACGGCGGCCGAGGAGCAGAAGCCGCAGCCGAGCGCCGCCAACCTGCAGGCGCTGGCCGACCAGTTGCTGCTGCATCGCTACACGCCGGCGGCGGTATTCATGAACGGCAAGGGCGACATCGTCTACATCAACGGCCGCACCGGCAAGTACCTGGAACCGGCGGCCGGCAAGGCCAACTGGAACATCTTCGCCATGGCGCGCGACGGCCTGCGCCACGAGATCGCCGGCGCCATGCAGCGCGCGCGGCAGCAGGACGCCCCGGTAATCGTCCCCGGCATCAAGCTGGAAGGCAACGGACAGCCCCACTACGTGACGCTGATCGTCGAGGCGATCGACGCGCCCGACGCCCTGGCCGGCATGTTCGTCGCCGTGTTCCGCGACGAGGCGCCGCCGCCGGCGCGGAGCGGCGCCGGCCGGCGCAGCGCGGCGGCCGCGAATCTCGCGGAGCTCGAAGCGGAAGCGCAGAACCTGCGCGAGCAGCTGCAGACGACGCGCGAGGAAATGCAGAGTTCGCAGGAGGAACTCAAGTCGGCCAACGAGGAGCTGCAGTCCACCAACGAAGAGCTGCAATCCACCAACGAGGAGCTGACCACCTCGAAGGAGGAGATGCAGTCGCTCAACGAGGAATTGCAGACCGTCAATGCCGAGCTGCAGTCGAAGGTCGAGGACCTGTCGCGCGCCAGCAACGACATGAAGAACCTGCTCAACAGCACCGACATCGCGATCGTCTTCCTCGACAACGCGCTGCACGTCCGCCGCTTCACCAACTCGGCGACCCGCATCATCAAGCTGATTCCCGGCGACGTCGGCCGTCCGCTCACCGACATCGTCAGCGAGCTCAGCTATCCGAAGTTTCATGAGGACGCGCAGGAGGTGCTGCGCACGCTGGTCTTCTCCGAAAAGGAGGTAGCGACCCGCGACGGCAAAGGCTGGTTCCTGGTGCGCATCATGCCGTACCGCACCAGCGAGAACGTCATCGACGGCGTCGTCATCACCTTCGTCGACGTGACCAAGGGCAAGAACATGGAAGGCCAGTTGCGCGAAGCCCTCGCGCAGCGCGGCGGTTCCCCGGTATAAGGGCGTGGCGAACTCCGGGCCGCCGGCCAATGCCGCCGACGTCGCGCGCCTGCTCAGCGAGCTGCAGGTCCAGCACGTCGAGCTGGAACAGCAGCAGACGGAGCTGACCCAGCAGAACGAGGCCCTGCGGCAGGCGCGCGAAGAGGCCGCCGCGGCGCGCGACCACTATGCCGGCCTCTACGAATCCGCGCCGATCGGCTACCTGACGCTCGCCGCCGACGGCCGCATCTCGGCCGTCAACCAGGCGGCCGCACGGCTCCTGCAGCTGCCCCGTGAAGCCATCGTCGGGCAGCCCCTCGCCCAATTCGTCGCACCCGAGGCCTTGCAGGCGTTCCAGGGCTTCCTCGCGCGCATGGTGTTTCCCGAAGGCACGGAGGCCTGCACCGTCAGGCTCCTCCGCGCCCGCGACGGCCCCCATCCGGTGGTGCGCATGGAAGGCCGGCTCGACGCGGCCGGACAGGAGTTCCTCGTCGCCCTGCTCGACGTGACCGACGGGATGCGCGCGGAAGCCGCGCTGGCAGCCGCGCGCGACGCCGCCGAGGAGGCGAACCGCGCCAAGTCGAGCTTCCTCGCCAACATGAGCCACGAGATGCGCACGCCGCTGCATATCGTCGTCGGACTCGGCCACCTGCTGCGGCGCGCGCTGGCGGACACCGCCCAGCAGCAGCGCATCGACCAGCTGTGCGCCAACTCCGAGCACCTGCTCGAGCTCATCAACGATGTGCTCGATCTCTCGCGCATCGAGGCCGGGCGCCTGGTGCTGGACCGGCGGCCCTTCCGGCTCGCCGACGTCGCCGCACGCCTGCTCGGCGTCGTCGCCCTGCCGGCGCGCACCAAGGGCATCGAGCTCTCGGTCGAGGTCGACGAGCCGCTGCGCCAGGCCAACCTGCTGGGCGACCCGCTGCGGCTGGCGCAGATCCTCATCAACCTCGGCAGCAACGCCGTCAAGTTCACCGAACGCGGCTCCATCCGCGTCACCGTCGACTGCCTGGGCGAGACCATAGACGGGCTGCAGCTGCGCTTCGCCGTGCAGGACAGCGGCATCGGCATCGCCCCCGCCGACCAGGAGCACCTGTTCGAGGTGTTCCGCCAGGCCGACAATTCCCCGACGCGAGCCCACGGCGGCAGCGGGCTCGGCCTGGCCATCAGCCAGCGCCTGGTCGGCATGATGGGCGGCAGGATCGAGGTCGAAAGCCAGCCGGGCATCGGCAGCCGCTTCAGCTTCGAACTGACGCTGCCGCGGGCCGACGCCGCCCTGGCAGACCCGGCGCCGGCGACGCCGGCAGGGCAGCTGGGCGGGCGTCGCGTGCTCTTCGCGGAAGACCATCCGCTGTCCCAGGAAATCCTGTTCGAAATGCTCGAAGACCTCGGCTGCGAGGTCGATGTCGCCTCGGACGGGATCGAGGCGGTCCAGTGCGCGAGCGAGCGCGACTACGACCTCATCCTGATGGACATGCAAATGCCGAAGATGGACGGCCTTGCCGCAACCCGCGCCATCCGGCAGATGGCGCGCCAGCGCGGCACGCCGATCATCGCGCTCACCGCCAATGCCTTCGCCGAGGACCGCCAGCGCTGCTTCGAGGCCGGCATGAACGACCATCTCGGCAAGCCGGTGACGCCGGAAACCCTGAGCGCCGCCCTCGGCCGCTGGCTGCCGTCGATGGCCGACCGCCCCGTGGCGTCGACGGACGGCGAAGACGCCTTCCAGATTCCCGGCCTCCATCCGCCGGCGGCGCTCACCGGCACCCCGCAACGCCGCGCCGAATACCGGGCGCTGCTGCAGCGCTTCGCCGAACTGCACGGCCGCGACATGGTCCGCATCGAGGAGCAATTGAAGGACGGACGAATCGAGGAGGCGCGCAAGCTGGCCCACGACCTCAAGGGCATTGCCGGGCTGATCGGCGCGCGCCGCGTCGCGCAGCTCGCCAACGACATCGTCTCCACACTGCGCAGCCCCGGCGGCGCTGACAACGCCGCTCCATTGATCGCGGCCTGCGCCACCGAACTCGGGCTCGTGACGACCGCCGCCGCCACGCTGGCCGAGGAATCCTCCTCCAGCCCTGCCGGAGCCGCGGTACCGGTAAACCGGTAGCGCGAATACCGGCCGGCGGGTATCGCCGCCGCGACGGCCGCTCGCCAGAATTCCCTCCGAAATGCATAGCCCGCGTCCAGTGCCGGGCGTCCCGAAACCATCGGAGTCAGAACAAAATGGCCGGAATTGCCAAGCAGAACACCGACGACAAGCGACGCGATGCCGTCAATGCCGTCCGTCTCCTGTGCCTCGACGAAGTATCCGCCGCGGCCGCATCGCGGACCTTCAAGCTCTATCCCTGCGATGTCGCCGCGGCGCGGCGCCTGCTCGAAGAGTGGCCGCACTTCCGGACAGTCGGCACTTCGGAAGCCGAGCGCGTCGACTACTTGCTGAACGCCGGCTGGCGCAAGCGCAAACGCTACTGAATCACTTCTCCGCCGCGTCGTGCGGCTGCTGCAGCTGCCCGTTCGGCATGCGGCTGTCGCCCATCTCTTCGATGACGAACAGCAGCCCGATGAGGCCGGCGATCACCACCATCGCGATGACGCCGAATATGCGGTGCCGGCGAGCTTCGGCGCGCCTTTCGGCAAGGCTCTTCTCCGGGTCCGGGCGATTCTGTGGCTTCGCTTGCATGGCTGCCTTTCGATGGGGATTGCCGTGGCGGCGAAGGATACCGGATTTTGCAGCTCAGCCCGCGCGTGCGCGCAGCTGCCCGCAGCCGCCGGCGACGTCCTGGCCAGCGGATTGGCGCAGCTTGGTCAATATGCCGTGCCGGTGGAGATGCGCCGACATCGCGGCGGCTCGCCCCAGCGTCGTTCGCCGGAAGCCGGTGCCGTCGACGTCGTTGTAGGGAATGAAGTTCATTACCGCGTATTTCCCCGCCAGCAGGCTCGCCAGGGCCTCGAGTTCGTCGTCGCCGTCGTTGACGCCTTCGAGCAGCGTCCATTGGTACTGCACCGGATAACCGGTCTGGCGCGCGTACTGCTCGGCCAGCTCGACGAGTTCGGCAGGATCGAGGCGCGGCGCGCGCGGCAGCAGGCGAGACCGCAGCTCGGCCCGCGTCGAGTGCAGCGACAGCGCCAGCGCCGGCTTGACGGCCTGCCCCGGCAAGCGCTCGAAGACCCGCCGATCGCCTACCGTCGAGAACACCAGGTTCTTGTGGCCGATTCCGGCGAAGCGGCCGAGCAGGTCGATGGCCTCGAGCACATTGTCGAGGTTGTGCGCCGGCTCTCCCATGCCCATGAAGACGACCTTCCGGACCGTCCGTCGCGCCCGCGCCAGCACCGCCTGCGCGACGATCTCGGCGCTGCTCAGCTGGCGCCGGAGGCCATCGCGGCCCGTCATGCAGAAGATGCAGCCGACGGCGCAGCCGACCTGGGTCGACACGCAGACGCCGTCGCGCGGCAACAGCACGCTTTCTATCGTCTGGCCGTCGGGAAGTTCCAGCAGCCACCTCGCCGAACCGTCTTCGCTCGCATGCTCGGCGCGCAGGCGGACCAGTCCGGCAAGCTGGGCCTCGAGGGCCGGCAGCGCGGCGCGCACGGACTTCGGCGCCGCGTACTGCGGAAAGGCGGCGCCTTCATCGAGCGGACTCGCCGAGGCCCAGGCGCGCAGCACGCGCTCCTCGTGGCAAGGCTTGGCGCCGGCCTCGCGCAGGCGCCGGCGGATCTCTTCAATGCGCATGGCCGGAATGGTATCCCGTCATGGCAAGGCCGGTCAGGAGTAGCGCGCCCCTTGGCGGGAACCGCCATTGCGGCGCGCCGCCGGGGCGTGCCCGCTGCCGCCGGGCCGCTGCGGCTGGCGTTGTCCGCCGGGAGCGCCATTGCGCTGTCCCG
>DASVZI010000087.1:0-11500 GCA_036391735.1 Rhodocyclaceae bacterium | reverse complement strand
GGAATGTCGGCCGATTCTACTTTGGCTTATGCAGCGGGCAATCCCTGCTCTTCACGCCGCGCGACGCGGCGTAAAAAGAAAGGGCCGCACTTGCGTTTGGCCCGGGAACCGACCTGCGGTCGGAGAGAGGCAAGCGACTTCAGCGGCAGGACCGGAGCGGTTTCGGTCCCGGGGATCTTCATCAGCGCTTCCCGATGAGGCCCATGTCGAACTTGTAGACGACGCCGACCGAGAACGCCTTCGCGCTGTCGCCGTTGTTCGCGATCGGGGGAACGCCCTGGTTGCCGTGCCCCCAGTCGTAGGACACGAAATTGCGGGTGCCGCTGTCGTTCTTGGTGATCGCATAGGCGGCATACAGCGTCGTTTCCTTGTTCCACGCGTAGTCGTAGCCGATGGCCGTCTGCCGCGCGCCCGTGTTCGACACGCCGCCGAGATTGCCGGCTCTCGCATGCTGGAGCTTGATGGCGCCGTTGGCGCCCACCTTGAGCGCGGCACCGAGGGTCGACTCGTTCTGATTGCGGCCGGCGACGCCCCCCACGTCGGTCTCGTGCTGAAGGCCGCCGCCGATATTGAAGGCGCCGAAGTCGTAGCTTGCCGTGATGGCGCTCGCCTTCTGCTTCGAGACGCCGGTGCCTTGCCCCAGCGTGGCATAGGCGCCGCCGAGCTTGAGCCCGCCCTTGTTGAAATCGAGCTTCAGGAGGGTGTCGGAGCGGTCCTTCGAGGGCGCGGCGCCCGTGCCGCTGTTGCCGCTCGGACTGTAGGCCAGGGCCGCGGAGAAGCCGCCGAAATCCGGCGTCCGGTACTGGATGGCGCTATCCACGCGACCCGGCAGGTTGGCGCCCCAGATGTTGCCGAGGTCGCCGACCTGATCGCCGAAGAGGTTGTAGTCGTAGAGCCACTGGTTCAGCGCCGGCAGACGCCCGGCGACGACCTGGCCGAAGCTTCCGCGCAGGCCGATGAAGGAGTCGCGGGCGCGGGTGAATACCGAAGGCGTGGAGCCGGCCGCCGACCCGTTGCCGTCGGCGCCGCCCTTCCCCGTCAAGTCGACCCCGGACTCGTATTGGAAGATCGCCGCGGTGCCCCCGCCGAAGTCGTAGCTGCCCTTGACGCCGATGCGCGACGAGTTGCTGTGAAGGTAGCCGCTCGAATCGGTTCCCGTGTTGATGCTGTCCGCCGACAAGTGGCCGACCCCGTAGACCGACAGTTCCAGCCCTGCAGGCGCAGTGACGATGCTGCCGGCGGCGGCCGGCGCCGCCGCCTGAGCCTTCATCTGCGCCTTGAGCGCTTCGATTTCCTGCTGCAGCGCCTCGAGCTTCTTCGCCAGATCGGCGTCGGCGGCCCGTGCGGCAGCCGGCGCCATGCCGAAGCCGAGAGCAGCGCAGGCCAGGGCTGCAACGGCCTTCTTGCGCGGTGATGCTTTCATCCGTTTCCTCCTTGTTCGATTGGAATAGTCGTGTCGAAGCGAGCGGCTTCCTGCCTGCCTCGGGACGGAGGCAGGCGGCACTCGCGCTATTCCAAAAGGCAACTGGCGTGCCACTTGCTCCGGTCGCGTTCAAAGCAGCGGACGCAGACATGCGCACCGCATCACTCATGCGAGGAGACATGCCTATCAGTCGCAAGGACGAAGCGGTGGTGGAGCGGGCTGTTGCGGCACTGCGCCGCGCGGAGACGGCGGCGCGCCTGCGGCAATGCCTGGCGATACTCATTCCGATCTGGACGGGTGCCGGCATCGGCAAGACAGCAGCCTTGCTCGGCGTCAGCGAGGCCGCCGTGCGGCGCCTGCGGCACCGGTTCGCGCACGATGGCGCTGGCGACCAGCCGACCGCTACCCGGGGCGGCAGGCGCCGCGCCCTGCTGCCGATCGAGCAGGAACGCTCCTTCGTGACGCCGTGGATCGCGCAGCCGCAGCACCGCGGAGAGCTCGACGTGGCGGCCTTCCGCGCCGCCTATGAAGAAAGGGTCGGACGCACGGTCGCCAAGTCCACCATCTACCGGCTGCTGGCCCGACACGGCTGGCGCCCCGACGAGCCGGCGTCCGCTGCGCGAGGGGACGCGGTTTGAACGCGACTTGCATGAAAGCCGTCGCGCAGCGTCTATGACCTTTGTTACTCCAGCGTAGCAGGGTGCGCTGCAGCATGTTACGCCAGCGTAACACCCCGAATTGCCCTGGCCGGCGGAAACGGCCCAGGAGCAAGGGTTCACCGCGTGGCACGTCGGTTGCATTGGCCTGGTCGCTACGCAAGGCGAAACAACTCGACGCGAGCCCGGAGCGCGACTCCGGAAACCACCAGAGGAGGAGCCCTGGAACATGAGTGAAGAACGGCTGGTATCCCCGATCGAGACGCGAGGGGTAGCGGGCACCAAGCGCTATGCCATGGTTGTCGACACGCGCCGCTGCATCGGCTGCATGGCATGCCAGGTGGCATGCAAGTCGGAGTACGACACGCCGCTGGGCGTCAATCGCACCTGGGTGCCTTACAAGGTCGTGGGCAAGTACCCCACGGTCAAGAAGCAGTTCCTGCCGCGCCTGTGCAATCACTGCGATGATCCCCCGTGCGTGCGCAACTGCCCGGTCGAGGCGACCTTCAAGGTGCCCGACGGCGGCTTCGTACTGCAGCGCTACGAGCGCTGCATCGGTTGCCGCACCTGCATGGCCTCGTGCCCCTATAACGCGCGCTTCATGCTGCCGGCGCACCGCACCTACACGAACATCACCAGCGTCGTCGACAAGTGCACCTTCTGCTTCCATCGCGTCACCCAGAACCTGGTGCCGGCCTGCGTGCAGACCTGCATCGGCCGGGCGCGGGTGTTCGGCGACATCAACGATCCGACCAGCGAGGTCTCGTATCTCGTGGCCAACAACGCGACCCAGGTGCTGCGTCCCGAGGAGGGCACCAAGCCGCAGGTCTACTACATCGGCGCCGACCGCAACCAGACGGAGTTCGGACGCGACGCCTACCAGCGGCGCGACCAGATGGATCAGGACCGCTCGGCCTTCAACAACTTCTTCAAGATCTAGGAGACGGGTCATGGGTGATTACGTCTGGTTCCACGATGTGTCCTGGCATGCGACCTACGCCATCTACTTCTTCGTCATCGGCATCTCGGTCGGCCTGTTCTTCTTCTCCTTCCTTTCCTGGCACCGGCCGGCCTTCGAATCGCTGCGGGTCAAGACGGCCTACGGCTCGTTCGCGGTGTTGTGCATCGGCGGCCTGCTGCTGATCGGCGACCTGTCGCAGCCGCTGCGCTTCTTCAATGTCCTCAACCCGGCCTACCTGCACTTCACCTCGCCGCTGGCGTGGGGCGCGATGAACATCGTCTCGTTCAGCCTGGTGTCCGTCGCCTACCTCTACATGCTGAACAAGGGCGACGACGCCAACGCGAAGAAGCTCGCCGCCGTCGGCGCCCTGCTGGCACTGGGCCTGCCGATCTACACCGGCTTCGACATGACGGTGCACCAGTCGCGCCCGGTCTGGAACACGCCGCTGATGCCGCCGTTGTTCGTGGCCATGGCGCTGGTCTCCGGCACCGCGGTGGCCTCGTTCCTGGCTGCGGCCAACGAGGAGGCGATGCGCATGCTGCGGCTGTTCATGATCTGGTCGGCCGGCGCCGTCGGCGTCATGCTCGTCTCCCTGCTCGGCACGACGGCCTACGGCGGCTCGGCGCAGGAACTGGCGTTCGACATCCTGACGTCGGGCAGCATCGGGCTGATGTTCATCGGCCTCGGCATCGTCGGCGGCACGGTGGTGCCGATCGGCCTCATGGTCGCGCCCTACGGCCGCCAGCGCAACGGCCTGCTGCTCTCTGCCGCCCTGATCCTCGGCGGCGACCTGGCGATGCGGATTTCCCTGCTGATGGGACCGCAGATCGTCCAGACGCTCTATTGAGCACCGCCCAGAACGAACCGATACGGAGACACGATCATGCTGGATAAACTCAAACTGAACCGGCGCACCTTCATCAAGCTCAGCGCAGGCACCGGCGCCGCGGCCGCCGCCGCGCCGAGCGCGCTGCACGCGATGGAAAAGGAGCTGGGCGGCAAGGACGTCGGCCCGGTGACCATGGAGCAGCGCAAGGCCATCCCGATCAACTGCCACGTCTGCAACATCCAGGACGGCGCCATCGCCTACGTCGAGAACGGCCGCATCGTCAAGCTCGAAGGCAATCCGGAGCATGTCTCGACGCGCGGCCGCCTGTGCGCCAAGGGCAATTCGGGCATGTGGTACACCTACGATCCCGACCGCATCCTTTTTCCGCTCAAGCGCGTCGGCGCGCGCGGCGAGGGCAAATGGAAGCGCATCACCTGGGACGAGGCCCTGGCGGAACTGGCGCAGAAGCTCGACGGCGCGCTCAAGGAGGATCCGAACAGCATCGTCATGAAGTACGGCCGCAACCGTTCGGGCGGCGTCATCGACCGCTTCATGAACACGCTCGGCTCGGCCTCGGTCATCAACCACACCTCCGTCTGCGAATCGTCGAAGAAGATCGGCATGGAGCCCACCTGGGGCCCGGACATCGAGACGCCGGACTTCGCCAACGCCAAGTACATCCTCAACTTCGGCTCGAACATCATGGAGGCCGCGTACTTCCATAACCCGTATGCGCAGCGCGTCGCCGAGGGACTGGTCGAGAACAAGGCCAAGCTCGTCACCTTCGACGTGCGGCTGTCGAACACCGCCGGGCGATCGGACGAATGGATCCCCGTCTTTCCCGCCACCGACGGCGCCGTGGCGCTGGCGATCGGACATGTCATCCTGCGCGAGAACCTGCAGGACTCCGCCTTCATCAACACGTGGACCAACGTCACCGTGGATGAACTCAAGGCGCATTACAGGCAGTTCACGCCCGAGTGGGCGTCCAAGCTTTCCGGCGTACCGGCCGAGACGATAGAGCGCATCGCCCGCGAGTTCGCCACCACCAAGCCGGCGACGACCTATACCTACCGCGGCCCGGCCAAGCACCTCTACGGCTCCTACAACGAGAAGGCCTGCATGATGCTGCCCATCATGACCGGCAACATCGAGGTCCGCGGCGGCTACTGCCTGCCGCGCGGCATGGGCTGGCCGCAGCCGCAGCCGGAGCCGCCGAAGGCCGCCAAGCACTCGACCCTCGCGCATCCGCCCGAGTATCCGCTGGCGCACCACAAGGTCAGCCACCTGACGCCGTTCTGGATCGCCGACGGCAGGCAGAAGGTGAACGTCTACATCAGCTACCAGGACAACCCGGTCTACACCAACCCAGGCGCCGACACCGTCTGGGGCAAGCTGCTGCGCGACGAGAAGCTGGTTCCCTACTACGTCTCGATGAGCCCCTTCATGGGCGAAGAGACGGCGCTGGCGGACCTCATTCTGCCCGACTGCCCTTACCTGGAGCGCTGGGAACCGGAGTCCATGCCGAACTCGCTGTGGCCGTGGCTGGGCATCCGCCAGCCGGTGATCGCGCCGCTCGGCGAAGCGCGCGAGAACCGCGTGATGATGCGCGACATCATCCACAAGCTCGATCCCACCGGCGCCCGCGGCATGAAGAAGTACTGGGAGTTCAAGGATGGCGAGGACTACCTGCGCCATCACTTCGACAAGATCCCCGGGCTCAAGGAAGCCGGCGGCCTCGACTTCCTCAAGAAGCACGGCGTCTGGCCGATCTACGGCAAGCTCGACCCGAAGAACGGCAAGATCACCGACAAGACCGGCCGCGAAATCCAGGCCGAGTACGGGCTCTACAAGAAGGAGCTGTCGGCCGCCGACATGGCCGGCGCGGTGGTCGGCAAGGACGGGGTCATCACCAAGAACGGCAAGGCCATCGGCATCCGCCGCGACGGACGGAACTGCGTCGGCTTCTCGACCGGCAACCGCCTCATCAACGTTCGCGTCGACGAGTGGGCGAAATACGGCTTCAATCCCATGCCGACCTTCAAGCAGATTCCCTGGCACAAGGCGATGAAGGACGACGAGCTGATCCTGACCACCTACAAGATCAACGTGCACAAGCAGTCGCGCACGGCCGCGGTGAAATGGCTGGCCGAGATCATGCATTCGAATCCGGTCTGGATGAACACCGAGACCGGCAGGAAGCTGGGCATCAAGACCGGCGACCTGGTGCGCATCGAGAGCAAGGTGGGCTACATGGTGACCAAGGCCTACGTCTTCGAAGGAATCCAGCCCAAGGTGGTGGCGATCCCGACCGCCTTCGGCCACTGGGCCTACGGACGGCTCGCGACGCTGAAGCTCAAGGACAAGCCGGCTTACGGCGGCCAGGAGGATCCGGATCTCAACAACGTCTGGTGGGACGACAAGGGCGTCCACCCCAACGACATCATCCCGGTGGTCGCCGATCCGATCGGCGGCTCGCAAGGATGGTTCGACACCGTCGTCAAGGTGACCAAGGCCGGACCGAACGACAAGTACGGGGACGTCAAGGCCTCATGGGACAAGCACGTCGAATCCTTCAAGGAAACCATGCGCTATGCCTACACGGGCGACCTGCATCGCAAGATGCACCCGGAGATGGCGTCATGGGCCGGCCCCGAAAGCGCCGGCCACAAGGAGCACTGACCCGTTGCAACGAGAGGTTTCCCCCTGCCGGCGCGGGTCCCCCTTCGCGGGCAGCGGGGATTTTTTTGAGGAACATCCATGCTTCACGGTCTAGAGATTGAAGCGCCGCCGTCCCGGATGGCGGCGTCTGCCATTCGCGCGGACGCGGCGCATTTGCTGGCATACCGGATTCCCGTCTGCCGCCTGCTGTCCGGCGTATTCCTCGAGGAGCCCGGCATCCCTTTCCTGAAGGCGCTGCGCAGCGCCGAGTCGATCGAGTCGCTGGTCGATGCCGGCCTGCGGTTCGACGCCGACTTCCTGGAGGCGCCGGTCGCCGAGCTGGCCGAGCAACTGGCCGTCGAATACGGCACGCTTTTCACGGCGTCGGGCGGCTTCCCGCCGATCGAATCGGTGCGCCTCACGGGGCGGCTGAAGCAGGAGCCGTATTTCGCCGTTGCGGACGCCTACCGCAAGTCGGGCTTCGAGCTGGGCAAGTTGAGGCACTTCGTCTTTGCCGACCAGCTCGGCGTGGAGCTGGCGTACGTCGCGGAGTTGATGACGCGCTGCCACGACGCCGTCGAGGAATGCAACGACGACGCCTTCCGCAAGCACGAGCGGGAACTCAAGCGCTTCTGGGCGGTTCATCTCGGCAAGTGGGTGCGCGGCTATGCCAGGCTGGTCCAGCGCGCGTCGGAGCATTCGCTGTACCGGGAGATGGCGCGGCTGCTGGAGGCGTTTGCCGACGACGAAATCGAAATCCTCGGCCTGCGCATTGCCGACGAGGATCAGGCCCGCACCGTCGTGCCGAAGAGCGAAGTGCAGGTCGCCTTCAATCCGGAAGAGCCCGTCTGCGGCGCCTGCCCCGGCGGCGCGCAGTCCGTCGCGGCACGACTCGGGGAAAGCCATGCTGCTTGATCTTTTCGGCCACCGCGAATTCGCGCCCGCGGACGCTCCCTCGTGGGAGCGCCACTTCGCATGGGACGAACTCGCGAAGCTGTGGAACGACAACGAACTGGCGGCGGCCCACGACTGGCTCAACGAGCGTTGGTCCGGGCTGGTGCGCAACCGCCCCGGCGGACAGGCCGATCCCGAGGCGCAGTTCCTGCAAGCGCTGGCCTACGCCGTCCTCGCGCTTCACTTCACCCAGGCCGGAAACCAGGCCGGCGCGAGGGTGCTCCTCGACGACGCCCTCGTTGCGCTGGCCCGCTATCGGCCGCGCTTTCTCGGCATCCATATCGACCCCATCTACGCGACGCTCGACGAGCTGAAGCCGATGCTCGCGGGGCTCGCCGACGACGATCCCTGCCCGATGTTTCCATTCGTCTACCGGAAGTTCGAGCATGGACACTGAGGCGCTTCCCGACATCCGGATCTTGGACCACGCGCTGGACCATGCTCCCTTGCCGCACTTCCTGATCGATGACGGCTGCTGGCTCGGCGACGCGGCCGCGCTGGAGGCGGCCGTCCTGCCGAGCCAGGACGAATCGCGCGCCTGCGCGCTGCTGGAGATGGGCGCGCCCCGCATCTACCTGGGCGAAGCGGCATTGCTCGACAGCGGAGTGGTGGCCCGCCTCGTCGCGCGATACGGTTCGGACAGGATCGGCGTCTATGCGCCCTGCCGTCGCATGGAGGTGAGCTGGAGCCTGGAGACGAAGTCGAATGCCGACTTCAAGGTCGTGACGCCGTCGATCTGCGAGCCGACCTGGGAAGTCCTGCTTGCCGACGGAACCCCGACCGGGACCATTGCGTCGTGGTGGCTGGGCGCCATGATCGCCTTCGGCGCGGGATCCGCCCTGCTCCGTGCGGACATCGGCGACGACACGGACCTCAACATCTGCGCGGGCCTGATGGAGACCTACGGCAAGCGCCTTTGGCTATCGCCGCTGAGCCGGGCGCCGCATTCCTTCGGCGATTGGGTCCGCTGGGGCAAGGCAACACGTCTGGCCGTGGACCGCGCGACCTACGAAGCGCGGGACGACGTCCGGGCGCTTGCGGCAGCACCGCAGATCCGGGAAGCCGCTTGATGCGATCCCTGCTCGGCTGTCTCGCCGCCCTGCTCGCCATGCCTGCCGGGGCGGAGGTATCGCTCTACGATCGCGGCGAGTTGGAGGCGGCGCTCAAGGGCGCGTCGCCGTGCTGCGTGGTGGATGGCCGTTCGGCGCGCGAGCGCCTGAGGAGTCCCCTGAAGGACGTCCTCATCTGGAGCGACAGGACGCGCCTCAAGCCCACCGGCGCGGTGGTCGTCATCGCGGACCAGGACATCGTCGCCTATTCGATCGGCACCAAGATCGAGCAGCGCTTCAAGGCCGGCCGGGTGCTGGCCGTCAAGGGCGGCTACGCCACCTGGAAGGCGATGCTTTCGGCATCCGGGCAGTCCGGCATGCCGGAGAGCTTCGTCATCCCCTCGAACACCTGCGAGCAAGGGAAGCCCCTGCAGACCCTGCGCTCGAACAAGCCGTGATCGCCGCCGCACCGATCTTCGAGGAGTCCCGCTGCACCCGCTACCGCTACCGGTACAGCGGATGCCGGCGCTGTGCCGACGCCTGCCCTCACGATGCGCTGAGCCTGGACGGGGAAGGCGTCGCCGTCGAAGCGACGAAGTGCCGCAACTGCTCGCTCTGCACGGCGGCGTGCCGAACGGCGGCACTGGCGGCCGCCAACCTGCCTCGCATCGAACTGCTGAAGCAGGCGATCAAGGGAAAGTCATTCAGCTTCGCCTGCGCTCCCTCCGGCATCGGAGCCGACGCGACCGTCCCGTGCCTGGGCGCGATCGACGGGGTCATCCTCGCCTACCTGGCGAAGCGTGGCATCGCCGTCGAACTGCGCGGCGCCGGCCACTGCGCCGCCTGCGAGCACGGCGCCAGGGGCGCGCTTTCGATGGTCGCCAACATCGAGGCCCGCGACGCCTTGGCCGGCGCTTGCAGCGGCGAAGAATGGGCGGCGCTCACGGTGGCGGAGGACGCCGGACAAGCCCAGGCGCAGGACTTCCACTCGGGCCGGCGCCACTTGTTCCGCCGCCTGTTCGGCAAGGGCGTGGACGAGATGGCGCACGCCGCGTGCCTCGCCGACCCGCCGGTGCCGGTCGAGGACAAGGCGATCCGATCCGGCCTATGGCACGTGCCCGAGATGCGCGAATTGCTGACCATCGTCTCGCGCCGAAGCGACGGCATGCCCTGCCGGGTTCCCGCACTGGCCGGCCTTGCCGTGGCCGACGTCCGGCTCGGGGCCGGCTGCAGCCAATGCGAAGCCTGCGTTCGCGCCTGCCCGGCCGGCGCCCTGCAGATTCGCGAAGGCAACACCGACTGGCGCTTCGTGTTCCTGCCCGATCGCTGCACCGGCTGCGGTCTCTGTGCCGAGGTCTGCCAGCCGGGGGCCCTGTCCTTGAACGCGCTCGTCGATGCGACGCCGAATGCCGACGGCAGGACGCTGGATGTCCGCAACAAGCAGCGTTGCGAGCGCTGCGACCGCCACTTCGTCACGCCTGAGCCGCGAGCCGTCTGTCCGGTCTGCAGCGACGACGAAATCGCCTTCGAACAGATTTTCGGTTGAACCGAGGAGAAGCACATGGAGTGGGAATTCAGCCCCCAGGCAGTCGTGAAAGGCGAGGCTTTCTATGGATTCGGCGACTTTCGCCGCGACCTGCTTTGCGAGGTCCTCATGAACGCGGGAGGCGGGAGCGCCGAGGAGTCGCGGGCGACCTTCGATCTCCTGTTCGACCTCTGTTACTGGCTGGCGACGGAACGCCGCTTCGAGGACTTCGCCGCCCAGCACCACCACAGCCCGCAGGTCTCGCAATTCCTCCATGACGTCCGCGCGGCGATGGCGGCGAATGCGGAGATGCTCGGCGCGATTCTCCAGCGGATGATCATGGCGGAGGCGGAAGGCGGCCTGCCGCTGCAGGACGCCGTGGCCCGCGTGCATCGGATCGTGGCGCAGGAAAGCCTGTCGCTGCCGGCCGACGCGCCGGCGCTGGCGGCGGGCCGCTGACGCCATGCTGGTCGATGCGCATGGGCGGAGGATCGAATACCTTCGACTTTCGGTGACGGACCGCTGCGACCTGCGCTGCCGCTACTGCATGCCGCCGGACTTCGCCGACTACGAGCCGCCGGCCGACTGGCTCACTTTCGACGAGATCGAGCGGCTCACCCGGGTCTTCATCGGCCTGGGCATCGGCCGCGTGCGGCTCACCGGCGGCGAACCGCTGCTGCGCGGCAGAATCGCCGAACTTGCCGCTCGCCTCAAGCGCCATCCCGGGCTGATCGATCTATCCCTGTCGACCAACGGAACCCGGCTGGCAGAACTGGCGCCCGCCCTGCGAAAGTCCGGCGTCGACCGCCTCAACGTCAGCCTCGACACGCTGTCGCCTCGGCGCTTCGCGGAAATCACGGGGCGCGACGCGCTGGTCCGGGTGCTTGCCGGCCTCGACGCCGCCGTGCAGGCCGGCTTCCGCTTCATCAAGATCAACATGGTCGTGCAGGGCGATACCGCGGACGAAGAGATCGACGGCATGGCCGGCTATTGCGCGGAGCGCGACTTCGTCCTGCGGCTCATCGAGGGCATGCCCGTCGGCGACACCGGCCGCGCCGCCGGCTTCCGCGACCTGCGCCCGATACAACGGCGCCTGCGGGCGCGATTCGGACTCGTCGACGGCGTCGTTCCCGGCGGCGGACCCGCGCGCTACCTGACCTCCCCGGACCGCCGCTTCCGCATCGGCTTCATCACCCCGATGTCGCAGCACTTCTGCGCGGCCTGCAATCGCGTCCGCCTGTCCGTGGACGGGACCATGCACCTTTGCCTCGGGCAGGATGCCAAGGTCGACTTCCGCAGCCTGCTTCGCAATGGCGCGAGCGACGCGGATATCGAGGCCGCGCTGCGCGCCGGCCTGTCCGCCAAGCCCGAGCGGCACGAATTCCATGAAGTCCCAAAGCGCATCGTCCGCGTCATGGCCGCCACCGGCGGATAGCGTGTCG
>DASVZI010000086.1:0-15973 GCA_036391735.1 Rhodocyclaceae bacterium | reverse complement strand
CCTATAATCCGCGTTTTCACTACGACTAAAGTCCGTGAATCCGCACCTCGCCAAACTCCAGCCCTACCCGTTCGAAAAGCTGCGCCAGCTGTTCGCCGGCGTCACGCCGCCGCGGGACAAGAAGGAAATCAAGCTCTCGATCGGCGAACCGCAGCACGGCACCCCGGAATTCATCAAGCGCGCCCTGATCGACGGGCTCGACGGACTTGCAGCCTATCCCGCGACCAACGGCAGCGACGCGCTGCGCGGCGCCATCGCCGCCTGGATCGGCCGGCGCTACGGCATTCCGGCGCCCGACGCGGCGAACCAGATCCTTCCCGTCACCGGCTCGCGAGAAGCCTTGTTCGCCTTCGCCCAGTGCATCGCCGACGCCTCCAAGCCCGGCGCGCTCGTGCTCGCGCCCAATCCCTTCTATCAGATCTACGAAGGCGCGGCCTACCTGGCCGGCGTCGCGCCGGCCTTTCTCAACCAGCTCCCTGAACACGGCTTCGCCATGGATTTCGGCGCCGTCCCGGCCGACACCTGGAAGCGCGTCCAGCTCGCCTACGTCTGCTCGCCCGGCAACCCGACCGGCAAGGTGATGACGCTCGACGAGTGGCGCGCGCTGTTCGCGCTCTCGGACGAGTACGGCTTCGTCATCGCCAGCGACGAGTGCTACTCCGAGATCTATTTCGAGGAGGGCAAGGCGCCGCTGGGGGGGCTGGAAGCCGCGCGCAAGCTGGGCCGCGACGACTATCGCAATCTCGTCATGTTTTCCAGCCTGTCGAAGCGATCCAACGTGCCCGGCATGCGTTCCGGCTTCGTCGCCGGCGACGCTGCGATCCTCAAGAAGTTCTGGCTCTACCGCACCTACCACGGCTGCGCCATGAACCCCGCGATCCAGCACGCCAGCGCCGTCGCCTGGAGCGACGAGGCGCACGTGCGCGACAACCGTCGCCTCTACCAGGAGAAGTTCGAGCGCGTCACCCCGCTGATCGCCAAGCACCTCGACACGCGCCTGCCGGACGCCGGCTTCTACCTCTGGGCGCGCACGCCGATCAGCGACACCGAATTCGCGCGCGAACTGCATCGCCAATATAATGTGACCGTCTTGCCGGGAAGCTTCCTGGCGCGCGAGGCCGGCGGCGTCAACCCCGGCGCGAACTTCATCCGCATCGCGCTGGTGGCCGGACTCGAGGAGTGCCTCGAGGCGGCGCAGCGCATCGGCGATTTCTGCAATTCACTCTAGGACTCCACATGCAAGAACTGCAAACCCTGATTGAAGAAGCCTGGGAAAACCGGGCCGACTTCAAGCCCGGCGCCGCGCCCGCCAAGGTCGGCGAAGCCGTCGAACTGATCCTCAACGACCTCGACAACGGCCGCCTGCGCGTCGCCGAAAAGATCGACGGCCAGTGGGTGACCCACCAGTGGATCAAGAAGGCCGTGCTGCTGTCGTTCCGCCTCGAGGACAACCGCCTCATGGACGGCGGCCCGATGCGCTACTTCGACAAGGTGCCGACCAAGTTCGCCAACTACGACAATCACACGTTCCAGAAGGGCGGCTTCCGCATCGTGCCGCCGGCCGTGGCCCGCCGCGGCAGCTACATCGCCAAGAACGTCATCATGATGCCGAGCTACGTCAACATCGGCGCCTACGTCGATGAAGGCACCATGGTCGACACCTGGGCCACCGTCGGCTCCTGCGCGCAGGTCGGCAAGAACGTCCATCTCTCCGGCGGCGTCGGCCTCGGCGGCGTGCTGGAACCGCTGCAGGCGAACCCGACCATCATCGAGGACAACTGCTTCATCGGCGCCCGTTCCGAGGTCGTCGAAGGCGTCATCGTCGAGGAAAACTCGGTGATCTCGATGGGCGTGTATCTGTCGCAGAGCACCAAGATCTACGACCGCGCCACGGGCGAGATCACCTATGGCCGCATTCCCGCGGGATCGGTGGTGGTGGCCGGCAACCTGCCGTCGGCCGACGGCAAGTACAGCCTCTACTGCGCGGTGATCGTCAAGCGAGTGGATGCCAAGACGCGCGCCAAGACGGCCATCAACGATCTGCTGCGCGACTAGACGCAAACGGGGGAAGCTGCCATGGGAGTGATGGACCGACTGTTCCAACTGATGGCCGACAAGAACGCCTCCGACATCTTCGTATCGGTCGGCTCCCCCATCAACATCAAGATCAACGGCGTTTCCATGCCGATCAACCAGCAGGCGATGGACGTGCCGACCATCACCGGGCTGCTGCAGGAGGTCCTTACCGACAAGCAGTACGCCGAGTTCGAGGACTCCTTCGAGCTCAACACCGGCTACTCCCTGGAAGGGGTCGGCAACTACCGCATCTCGGCCTTCCGGCAGAAGGGCACCCCGGCGATCGTCGTGCGCTACATCCCGGCCAGCATCCCCCAGCTCGACACGCTGAACGTGCCGGAAGTGCTGGCCGACGTCATCATGGAAAAGCGCGGCCTGATCCTGATGGTCGGCGCGACCGGCTCCGGCAAGTCGACGACGCTCACGGCGATGCTCGACTACCGCAACGAGCGCAAGACCGGCCACATCCTGACGCTGGAAGACCCGATCGAGTTCATCTTCAAGAACAAGAAGTCCATCGTCAACCAGCGCGAGATGGGCGCCGACACCCACAGCTTCCAGATCGCGCTGAAGAACGCCCTGCGCCAGGCGCCCGATTGCATCTTCATCGGCGAGATCCGCGACAAGGAGACCATGTCGCAGGCCATCGCCTACGCACAGTCCGGCCACCTCTGCCTCGCCACGCTGCACGCCAACAACAGCTACCACGCGCTGTCGCGCATCATCAGCTTCTACCCGCTGGAAAACCGCCCGGCGCTGCTGGCCGACCTTTCCGTGACGCTCAGGTGCGTGATTTCGCAGCGCCTGGTGAAGAAGCCGGACGGCGCACGCACGCCTGCCGTCGAGGTCATGCTCAACTCGCGCCACATCGCCGAGCTGATCGAGAAGGGCGACATGGACGGCATCAAGGAGGCGATGGAAAAGAGCATGTCGCCCGGCTCGCAGACGTTCGAGCAGGCGCTGTTCAAGCTCTACCGCGAACAGGTCATTACGCTCGACGAGGCGCTGTCCAACGCGGACTCCGCCAACAACCTGCACTGGCTCATCAACAACTCCGAGGCCGGCCTGACGCCGCAGGAGAAGGAGGAGCAGCACCAGGCGGCAGCCGCGGAAGCGGCGACGGCGCAGGCGCCGAGCTTCTCCGAGTTCACCCTCAAGATCTGATGTCCGCCACGCTCGACCTCGCCCGCGCGCTGGTCGCGCGCCCGTCGGTCACGCCCGACGATGCCGGCTGCCTCGAACTGCTGGCCGGCCGCCTGGCGCCGCTCGGCTTCGTGCTCGAGCGCATCGACGCCGGCGGCGTGAAAAACCTCTGGGCGCGACGCGGCACGGCGCAGCCGCTGGTCTGCCTCGCCGGCCATACCGACGTCGTGCCGCCCGGCCCGCGTGAGCGCTGGCGCTGCGATCCCTACGCCGCCGAAGTGCGCGACGGCATGCTCTACGGCCGCGGCGCCGCCGACATGAAGTCCTCGCTGGCCGCCTTCGTCGTGGCGATCGAGCGCTTCGTCGCCGCGGTTCCGGCGCACCGCGGGTCGATCGCACTGCTGCTCACCTCCGACGAGGAAGGCGACGCCGTCGACGGCACGGTGCGCGTCGTCGAGGCGCTCAAGGCACGCAACGAACTCATCGACTGCTGCATCGTCGGCGAACCGACCTCCTTCGATGCCTTCGGCGACATGATCAAGAACGGCCGCCGCGGCTCGCTGTCGGCAAAGCTTGTCGTCAAGGGTATCCAGGGTCACGTGGCCTATCCGGAGCGGGTGCGCAATCCGATCCACCAGGCCGCCCCGGCGCTCGCCGAACTGGCTTCTACGCGCTGGGACGACGGCAACGAGTATTTCCCGCCGACCAGCTTCCAGGTCTCCAACGTGCACGCCGGCACCGGCGCCGGCAACGTCGTGCCCGGCGCGCTGGAGGCGATGTTCAACTTCCGCTTCTCGACCGCCAGCAGCGTCGAAGGGCTGCAAGGCCGCGTGCATGCCATCCTCGAGCGGCACGGCCTCGAGTACGACATCGAATGGGTCCTCGGCGGCAAGCCCTTCGTGACGCCGCGCGGCCGGCTGGTGGACGTCGTCGTCGCGGCGATCGAAGCGGCCACCGGCCGCAAGCCCGAGCTGTCGACTTCGGGCGGCACCTCCGACGGCCGGTTCATCGCCGACATCTGTCCGGAAGTCGTGGAGTTCGGCCCGCTCAACGGCACCATCCACAAGGTCGACGAATGCGTCGCCGTCGCCGACCTCGAACCGCTCACCGACGTTTATTTCGGCGTGCTGCAACGCCTCCTCGCATAACCATGGATTCCGTACTTGCCGAACTGCACACCGTGCGCGACTGGCTGCGCTGGGGCGTCAGCCGCTTCAACGAGGCAAAGCTGTTCTTCGGCCACGGCACCGACAACGCCTACGACGAAGCGGCCTGGCTGATCCTGCACGCCCTGCACCTTCCGCCGGACCGCCTCGAGCCCTTCCTCGAAGCGCGCCTTGCGCACGCCGAGCGCCTGGCCGTTCTCAACCTGCTGCAGCAGCGCATCTCGCGGCGCGTTCCCGCGGCCTACCTGACGCGCGAAGCGTGGCTCGGCGATTTCCGCTTCTATGTCGACGAGCGCGTGATCGTGCCGCGCTCCTATTTCGCCGAACTGCTCGCCGAAGGCTTCTCGCCCTGGGTGGATGATCCGGACGACGTCGAGGACGCGCTCGACCTGTGCACCGGCTCGGGCTGCCTGGCGATCCTCATGGCACATGCCTTCCCCTACGCGAAGGTGGACGCCGCGGACGTCTCGCCGCCGGCGCTCGAGGTCGCGCGCCGCAACATCGCCGACTACGGACTGGAGGAGCGCGTGCGGCCCGTCGAGTCGGACGTCTTCTCGGGCCTCAAGGGGCGCCGCTACGACCTCATCATTTCCAATCCGCCCTACGTCACGTCCGCCGCCATGGAGGAATTGCCGCCCGAATACCGGCACGAGCCCCCGCTCGCCCTCGGTGCCGGCGAGGACGGCCTGGACGTCGTGCGCCGCATCCTCGCCGAGGCCGCCGACCATCTCAAGCCCGGCGGCGTTCTCGCCATCGAGGTGGGCCATAATCGCGACCTCGTCGAAGCCGCGTTTCCGGAACTGCCGATGACGTGGTTGGACACGCCGAGCAGCGAAGACAAGATCTTCCTGGTGCGCGCGGACGAACTGCCGCGCCCCGCCGTCCGCCGGCGCCGCTGAGCCCGCTTGCCGTACGGCGGCGAACAGGAGTATCGTCGTCGCGAGCGCCGCGCCACAGCGCACCGAGGACCGAATCATGGACAAGAAGCCGCCGATCCTGCTGGTCGAGGACAACCCCGACGACGAAGCGTTGACGCTGCGCGCTTTCAGCAAGAACCGGATCTCCAACGAGGTGGTGGTTGCCCATGACGGCGTCGAGGCGCTCGACTACCTGTTCGGCACCGGCCCGCATGCCGGATCGGCCCCCAAGCCTCTCCCTGCGGTCGTCCTGCTGGACCTCAAGCTGCCCCGCATCGATGGCCTGGAGGTGCTCCGGCGGCTGCGCGCCAACGAACGCACTGCCCTGCTGCCGGTGGTCATCCTGACCACCTCCAAGGAGCAGCAGGACGTCACCGACGGCTACAGCCTCGGCGCCAACAGCTACATCCGCAAGCCCGTCGACTTCGAGAAGTTCATCCACGCCGTCGGTCAGCTCGGCCTCTACTGGCTCGTCCTCAACGAGCCGGTGACGCGAACCGTCTAATACAGCCCGGCAGGGCAGGCCCACGGGCCGCATTCGTCTCAGCAAGCGGATGTCGCGGCATAGGGCAAACCCTATGCATTGACGCTATGCTTATGGGGTCTTGTTCCAGAGTTCGCCATCATGACTCCATCAATCCCGCGCGCCTGCGCCATCGCCTCCTGCCTGCTGGTCGTTCCGCCTCCCGCGCCGGCCCAGACCGCCGGAGCCGTTCCGGACATGAGCCTCGAGGATCTGGTCAATACCGAGGTCGTCAGCGCCTCCCGCAAGGCGCAGAATTTGCAGCAGGTCGCGGCCGCCGTGTTCGTCATCACCCAGGAAGACATCGCGCGCTCCGGCGCGCGCAACCTGCCCGACGTCCTGGCGATGGCCCCCGGCATCGAGGTGGCGCGCATCGGCAACAACCGCTGGGCCGTGTCGGCGCGCGGCGGCACCAGCCGCTTCGCCAACAAGCTGCAGGTATTGAAGGACGGCCGCAGCATCTATTCGCCGCTGTTTTCCGGCGTCTTCTGGGAAGCGGAGGACATGCCGCTCGAAGACATCGAGCGCATCGAGATCATCCGCGGCCCCAGCGCCGCGATGTGGGGCTCGAACGCCGTGAACGGCACCATCAACGTCATCACCCGCAAGGCACGCGACACCCAGGGCGGCCTGGTCGCCGTCAGCAGCGGCACGGAGGACACGCACAACGTCACCGCGCGCTACGGCATGCCGCTCGGCGACGCCGGCCACATGAGGGTATACGGCAAGACCTACGACCGGCGGGCCAGCTTCAACGCCGACGGCAGCCGCGCCAGCGACAAGGGCGACAGCGGCATGGCGGGATTCCGAGCCGACTGGCTGCTGTCCTCGGGCAATCGCCTGTCGCTCAGCGGCGAGTTGAATCGCAATACGAACGGCGACACCTACCGCTTTCCCGACGCGCGGCTACCCGGTCCCGCCTACAGCACTCCGCTCGAATCCACCATGACGCTCAACGGCGGCCATCTGCAAGGGCGCTACGAGTCCCTGCGCGATGATGGTTCGCAGCTCGCCTTCCAGACCTATCTCACCCAGACGACGCTGGATGCCGAACGTGTCCTGCGCGAAGAACGCCGGACGCTCGACCTCGACCTCCAGTACCGCCTCCCGCCGTCGGAAAGCCACGATCTCATGCTCGGCGCCAACTACCGCGTGTCGAGCGACACCATCACCAGCCCGGCCGGCTCCTACGTCACCTTCGCCGCCTCCAGCCGAGACTTCCGCCTGGCCAGCGTCTTCGCCAACGACGAAATTACGATCATTCCCGAGCGCTTTCGCATCACCCTTGGCGCCCGCCTGGAGCACAACAATTTCTCGGGGACCGACTTGCAGCCGACGGCGCGCTTCCTTTGGACGCCCGATGCCAGCCAGACGATCTGGGGCGCGCTGTCGCGCGCCACGCGGACCCCGTCGCGCGCCGAGGGCGACGTGAACATTCCACTGAGAGTCCAGCCGCCGGTTGCTCCCATCCCGCTGCCCATCCTGGTCCAATATCAGAACGTCGGCAGCGGCACGCTCAAGTCCGAGAAGACCGACGCGCTGGAATTCGGCTATCGCCACCGCTTCGGGCAGGGCCTGTCGCTAGACGCCACCGTCTTCACGCATCGCAACACCGACGGCCGCATTCCGCAAAGCGGCAATGCGATTGTCACGCCCTACGGCTACCTGCTGGTCCCGAGCAATACGGTATATGCCGAACGCTCGCGCGTCAGCGGACTGGAACTCGCGCTGTTCGCGCAGCTGACGCCGACGTGGCGCCTGCAGCCTTCGTACACCTGGATGACAACGCGCGAGTACGGCTTGGGCGATCCGACTTCCAATGGCGCCGCCGAGAGCGGCATGCAGAGGCTGCCGCATCATCAGCTTTCGCTGCGCTCGCAGCACAACCTGCCGCACGCGCAGCAGCTCGACTTCTGGCTCAGGTACCGAAGCAAGGCCCGCCTCGACGCCGCAACGGCATCGATCGACATGCCCAACAGCGTCGACCTCGACATCCGCTACGCCTGGAAGGCCAGCCGCGCGCTGGAGTTCTCGCTCGTCGGCCAGAACCTGCTCCATCACCGCACGCTGGGCTACCTCTCCGACCAATTGCCGTCGGTGCCCGTGGAAACGGGACGCGGCGCATACCTGAAAGTCGAGTACCGCTTCTGAGTCGAACCGCCATGCACGGAACATGGGCACCGAAGACAGCCGTACCGCTCCACGGGAGAGGCGCGTTCGTCCGTTGCCGGCACTGCCTGTATCTGGTCGTCGCTGTCATCGTCTGGCTATCTGCCGCCTCTCCGGTAGCGCTTGGACAACAGCCCCTCAACGATCAGCAGATGAAGGCCGCGTTCGTGCTCAATTTCATTCGCTACACCGACTGGCCCGAAGGCAGCTTGGGCGCGCCCGATTCGCCGATCGTGGCCTGCGTCATCGGCGAACCGGGCAGCGCGGCGCTCGCCGGCATCGAGGGGAAGACCACCAAGGGACGCGCGGTGCAGATCCGTGCCGTCGCTTCCGCCGAGGAGGCGCGCGCCTGCCATGCGCTGTTCGTTGCCGAGCCCGACCCGCGGCGCTTCGTCGGAACGCTGCGCCTGCTGCAGCGCACGCCGGTCCTGACCATCGGCGATGCCGAGGGCTTCATCGATGCCGGCGGCATGATCGGCCTGGTGCACCTGGAAAACCGCCTGCAGTTCGAGGTCAACCTGGGCGCCGTCCAGCAGGCTCAGCTGAAGGCCAGTTCGGTCCTGCTGCGCCTTGCGCGCAACGTCATCGCAGCGCGGCCGCAATAGGAAAAAAAAGATGGACAAGACCCCAACCAAGACGCATACCCTGCGCAACCGCCTCCAGGCCATCATCGCCGTGACCACCGGGATCGGGTTGGCGCTGAGCCTGCTGTACTTCTCGGGAAGCTCGATCGTTCGCGAACAGCGTTCGATGCTGCGCCAGCTCGATGCCATCGCCGCGATCACGGTCGACAACAGCTCCGCGGCGATACGCTTCGGGGACGCCGCCGCTGCCGCCGCGATCCTCTCGGCCCTCGGCAATCGCGAGGACGTCCAGGCCGCCTGGATCGCGCTGCCGGACGGCAGCGTCCTGGCCCGGCATCCCGCCGATCTCGATCCCCGCGCCTACGCCGCGCTCCCCTTGGCCGACGATCGCCTGCCGATGTTCCTGCAGCAGCGGCTGATGCGGGTCGACAGGCCCATCGCGCACGAGGGCGAGCACCTCGGCACGCTGTCCATGGTGGTCGATTTGAGCGCCATGTGGCAGCACATCGCCGAAGGCGCGCTGCTCGGCCTGGTCATGACGCTGGGCGTGTTCGCCTTCGCGCTGTGGCTCGCCCGCCGGCTGCAGCGCCGGATCAGCGAGCCCATCCTCGACCTGGCCGCCACCAGCCGCCGCATCGCCGAGGAAGGACGCTACGACCTGCGCGTGCAGAGCAGTCCCTACCTCGCCGAGACCGCCAGCCTGGTCGCCGGTTACAACCGCATGCTCGACGAAATCGCCGCGCGCGACGCCGAGCTCAAGAAGCATCGCGATGCGCTGGAAAACGAGGTCGAGGCGCGCACCGCCGAGCTGCGCGTTGCGATGGAACAGGCCCAGGCCGCCAGCCGGGCCAAGTCGCAGTTCCTCGCCAACATCAGCCATGAACTGCGCACGCCGATGAACGGCGTCATCGGCATGGCGGAGCTGCTGCTCGGCACACCGCTCAACCAGGAGCAGGAGCAGTTCGCCGGGGCCGTGCTCGCCTCGGCCAATTCGCTGCTGCACCTGCTCAACGAGATTCTCGATTTCTCCAAGATCGAGGCCGGCAAGCTGATCCTCGAGGCGACGGCATTCGAGATCGCGTCCGTGGTCGAGGAAACCCTGCTCGCGCACGCCGGCGAAGCCCAGGCCAAGAACGTCGAGCTGGTCGGGCATGTGCGCGAAAGCGTCCCCGAGACGCTGATCGGGGACCCGCATCGGGTCCGGCAGATGGTCGGCAACCTGGTCAGCAATGCCGTGAAGTTCACCGACCGCGGCGAAGTCACCGTGCTCGTCACGAACCGCAACGAGGACATGCCCGAATCGGCGACGCTCGCCATCAACGAGTACGCGATCATCGTGGCGGATACCGGGGTCGGCATTCCCGAAGCAGCGCGCGACAAGATCTTCTCGGCCTTCACGCAGGCGGACGCCTCCACCACGCGCCGTTACGGCGGCACCGGCCTGGGCCTCGCAATCACCCGCCAGCTGGCGGAATTGATGGGCGGACGCACCGGCTTCACCTCCGAAGCCGGGCGCGGCTCGACGTTCTGGATCGTCCTGCCGCGCCAGGCTGGCGGCTACCAGTCCAAGCGCGTGGCGCTGACCGACCAGCTCGCCGGCAAGGCGATCCTGGTCGCCCACCCGGTCGCGCTCGCCCGCGACGGCATCGCCGCCGGCATCGCCGCCTTCGGGGGCAAGGCCAGCAGCCTTCCCTACCTGCCGCGCGAGCATGAGCATTACGACCTGCTGGTGGTCGACGATTCGCAATGGCGCTTCCTTGCGCCGCGCAGCGGCAGCCAGTTGCGCATCCACCTGGTGCCCCTCGGCGCCGCGGCCGAAGCCGACAGCGACGCCGACGGCGTGCTGCACAAGCCCGTACTGCCCAGGGAGTTGCGCAGCCTGCTGGTATCGCTGCTGTTCGGCGAGAAGGACGGCCGACATCCGCAGGCCGCCGCCAGCACGCCCGCCGGCCGCAACTTGCGCGTCCTGGTGGTCGAGGACAACGAAACCAACCGGGTGCTCGCGGAAGCCATGCTGCGCCACGCCGGCTGCCAGGTCGCCTGTGCCAACGACGGCCAGGAGGCGGTCGCCGCCGTCCAGCACGACGGCCCATTCGACCTTGTCTTCATGGACTGCCAGATGCCGGTGATGGACGGCTACCAGGCGAGCCGGGCCATCCGCGCATGGGAATTCGAACAGGGCAGCCAGCATCGGCTGCCGATCGTCGCGCTCACGGCAAACGCCATGGCCGGCGATCGCGAGCTGTGCATCGAGGCGGGCATGACGGACTACCTTACCAAGCCCGTCAAGCGCGCGCAGATCGAGGCAATCCTTCGCACCTACGCGCCCCAGGCCTTCGCCGACGAATCTCCGGCCCGCTAGCGGAGCTGCCCGACGAAGGTCGCGATGGCGTCGACCAGTGCAGCCGGCTGGTCGCGATGCGGCGAGTGCCGGCAGTCGGCGAGCTTGAGGACTTCGACGTCGGACGCCTGCGCGGCGATGCGATCGATCTGCGCCATGGTCGCGTACTCGTCGTCTTCGCCCTGCACGGCCAGGATGGGCGCCGCGATGCGAGGCAGGTACTCCTCGATGTTCCAGGCGCGGAACGCGGGATCGAGCCAGGTGTCGCTCCAGCCGCGGAAGGCGCCGTCGACGTCGTCGTGATGGGACGCCAGGCGCTCCCTCAGCTTGCCCGACTCGAAGGAGCGCACGGTGTCCCGGATGCCCGCCAGCGCCACCTCCTCCACCATGACGTGGGGCGCCATGGCGACGACGCCCGAGACCGGGCGACCGGCGCCGCCGGCGTGGATCAGCGCGATCGAGGCGCCGTCGCTGTGGCCGACCAGCACCGGGCGCGCGATGTCCAGTGCATCGAGGAGCTCGGACAGGGTGCGCAAGGCTTCGACGTGCAGGTAGTCGGGCCGGCGCGCCTCGGCAAGCGCGTCGGAATGGCCGTAGCCGTAGCGCGAATAGACCAGCGCGCTGCGCCCCGTCGCGGCCACCAAAAGTTGCGGGAAGTCGCGCCACAGCGCGATCGAGCCGAGCCCCTCGTGCAGCAGCACGAGCGGCGCCCGGTCGGTGTCGCGGCCGGGCAGGATTTCATATTCCAGCCGGTGTCCGCCGGCGATCGCGAACTTCGGGCTCAATTGGCGAAGGCCGCGATCCCCGTGATCGCGCGGCCGAGGATCAGCGCATGGATGTCGTGCGTGCCCTCGTAGGTATTCACCACCTCGAGGTTCACCATGTGGCGTATCACGCCGAACTCGTCGGAGATGCCGTTGCCGCCGAGCATGTCGCGGGCGCTGCGCGCGATGTCGAGCGCCTTGCCGCAGGAGTTGCGCTTCATGATGGAGGTCAGTTCCGGCGTCGCCTCCCCCGCTTCCTTCATGCGGCCGAGGCGCAGGCAGCCCTGCAGGCCAAGCGCGATCTCGGTCGCCATGTCGGCGAGCTTCTTCTGGACCAGCTGGTTCGCGGCCAGCGGACGCCCGAATTGCTGCCGTTCCAGCACGTAGCGGCGCGCCGCGGCATAGCAGGCCTCCGAGGCGCCGAGCGCGCCCCAGGCAATGCCGAAACGTGCGGCGTTGAGGCACGCGAACGGCCCCTTCAATCCCGAGACGCCCGGCAGCAGGTTCTCGTCCGGCACGAAGACGTCGTCCATCACGATCTGGCCGGTCACGGAGGCGCGCAGGCCGACCTTGCCTTCGATCGTCGGTGCGGACAGCCCCTGCCATCCCTTTTCGAGGATGAAGCCGCGGATGACGCCTTCGTCGTCCTTTCCCCAGACGACGAAGACGTCGGCGATCGGCGCGTTGGTGATCCAGGTCTTGCTGCCCGACAGCTTCCAGCCGCCGTCGCAGCGGCGCGCGTGCGTCGCCATCGAGGCCGGGTCCGATCCCGAATCGGGCTCAGTGAGTCCGAAGCACCCGATCCATTTGCCGCTCGCCAGCGGCGGCAGGAACTTGTCGCGCTGCGCCTCCGTACCGAACTCGAGGATCGGCAGCATCACCAGCGAGCATTGCACGCTCATCATCGACCGGTAGCCGGAGTCGACGCGCTCGATCTCGCGCGCAATGAGGCCGTAGCTGACGTAGCCCAGCCCCGCCCCGCCGTGCCGTTCGGGAATGATCGAGGCGAGCAGCCCGAGCCCGCCCATTTCCTCGAAGATCGCCCGGTCGCTGCGTTCGTGGCGGAAGGCCTCGAGGATGCGCGGCTGCAGCCGCTCCTGGGCATAGCGGCGCGCGGCATCGCGCACCATGCGTTCGTCTTCCTCCAGCTGCGCATCCAGCGCCAGCGGGTCTTCCCAGTTGAAGCTCGGCATTGCCACCTCCCATGCGTCGGGCCGGCAATGCTAAGCCGTGCGGCGCGATCCGGCAATCCGCCGGACGGCCGCGGCGCCATCAATGGTGGGGATCGGCAAGATTGCGCAGCAGCATGACCGTGCCGAACACCTTGTCGCCGGCATGCACGCGCGTCACCTGGTAGGCGGCGGGAAACCAGCTGCGGTTCTGGCGCCAGAACACGTCGGCTTCCGCATGGCGGGTCTTGCCGTCGAGCAGCGTCTTGTGGACCAGGCATTCCTCGACCGGATGGACGCTGCCGTCGGCCAGGGTGTGATGGGCGACGAGGTGAAACGACTTGCCGACCAGGTCATCGGCCGGGTAGCCGAGCATCCGCAGCGCACTCTTGTTGGCGAAGCTGAACTTGCCCTCGGCATCGAGCCCGACGATGCCTTCCAGCGAAGCGTCGAGGATGGCTTCGTAGCGGGCGTGCACCTCGTCGCACGGCACCTGCGCCGTTTCCGGAGAATCCGGATTCGATGCCGAAGCCGAATTCGAGCGGCGGCCCGCGATGAAGCCGACAACAAGCAATGCCAGCCCGGCGGCGAGGTAAGCGATTTCCATTGAGAGAAGCGCCTGTAAGGACAATGTCAGGATGGTACACGAGGGACCTCGCGCGTTCCCATTAGCGATTTCCATGACCTCATGCCCTGCGATTAGACTATACTGTCCATTCCGCAACGCCACAACGACAACACGGTGTTCCCCAACCAACACACTCAGTCGTCCGACAACCGCGCCCGCATCCTCAGCGCCGCGGCTGCCGCTTTCATGGAAAAGGGCTACCGCGCCAGCATCGATGACATCGCGGCGCGCGCCGGCGTGGTCAAGCAGACCCTCTACAACCATTTCGAGCGCAAGGATCTCCTCTTCCGCGAGGTCATTCGCAATGGCACCCAGGCGATGCTGGTTGAACTGGAGGGTGGCGAAGGCGATTTGCGCCAGATCCTTGTCCGCTTCGCCCAGCGCTTTCGCCACAAAACGCTTTCACCCGAAGGCCTCGCGATGTTCCGCGCGGTCGTGTCCGAAGCGCCGCGCTTCCCCGAACTCGCGGCGAGCTTCTTCAGCGAAGGTCCGAAGCACGTGCTGGACACCGTCGCGGCCTTCCTCGGCAAGGCGATGGACGCCGGCAAGCTGCGCCGCGACGATCCGCGCCTTGCCGCCGAGCTGCTGCTCGGCATGCTGACGGGCCACGATCGCACCCGGGCCCTCGTCAATTTCGAATCCAACCTCAGCAGCGACGTCGGCAAGATCGAGAAGATCGTCGACGCCTTCCTGCGTGCCTATGGGAAATGACATGACCAACACCCCGATCCGCCGCCTCGCGCTGGCAAGTCTCCTCCCCCTCGCCCTCGCCGCCTGCGGCGATCAGAAACCCGCCGGCCCCGGCGGTCCGGGCGCAGGCATGCCGCCGCCGGAAGTCGAGGTGGTGTCCATCGCCCCCGGCAGCGCGGTCCTCACGCAGGACCTGCCCGGCCGCCTCAGCGCGGTGCGCACGGCGCAGGTCCGCGCACGCGTCGAGGGCATCGTCGAGAAGCGGCTGTTCGCCGAAGGCTCCGACGTCAAGGCCGGCGCTCCGCTGTTCCAGCTCGACGCGCGCACCTACAAGACCGCGGCCGCTTCCGCAGAGGCGGACGTCGAGGTGGCCAAGCTCACCGTCGAGCGCTACAAGCCGCTGCTTGCCCTCAAGGCCGTCAGCCAGCAGGAATTCGACCAGGCCGCCGCCAAGCTCAAGCAGGCCGAAGCCGCGCTCGCCAAGGCGAAGCTGGACCTCGAGAACGCCTCGGTGCCCTCGCCGATCGCCGGCCGCGTCGGCCGCGCCATGGTCACCGAAGGCGCGCTGGTGGGGCGCGGCGACGCCACGCTGCTCGCGACCGTCGAACAGCTCGACCCGATCTACGTCGACTTCACCCAAAGCAACGCCGAAGTGCTGCGCCTGCAGCAGGCGATCAAGGACGGCAAGCTCAAGCGTGCCGCCAAGACCCATGTCGACCTGCTGCTCGAGGACGGCAGCGTCTATCCGCTGCCCGGCAAGCTGATCTTCTCCGACCTCGCCGTGGACCCGAACACCGGTTCGATCCAGCTGCGCGCCGAGTTCCCCAATCCCAAGCGCGAGCTGCTGCCGGGCACCTTCGTGCGCATCCGCGTCTCGCAAGCGGAGATGGACGGCGCCATCAAGGTGCCGCAGCGCGCGGTGCAGACCACGCCGCAGGGCCAGATGGTCACGATCGTCACGCCCGACGGCAAGGCCGCGCCGCAGCCGGTGAAGACAGGCGCCATGAGCGGCCCCGACTGGATCATCACCGACGGCCTCAAGGGCGGCGAGCAGGTCATCGTCAACGGCCTGCAGAAGGCGCGCCCGGGCAGCCCGGTCAAGGCGGTGCCCTGGAATGCGTCCCCCGTCCCGGCGCCCATGCCGGCCGCCGCGCCGGCGGCTCCCGCTGCGCCGCCGGCCGCCACCCCCGCGGGCGCGCCCGCCGCACCCGCTGCCGCTCCGGCGAAGACGGCTGACGCCGCTCCCGCCGGCAGCGCAGTCGCGCAGAAGTAGGAGGCGCCGTGCTAGCAAAGTTCTTCATCGACCGCCCCGTCTTCGCCTGGGTCATCGCCATCGCCATCGTGCTCGGCGGCAGCCTGGCGCTGCGCAAGCTGCCGGTGTCCGCCTACCCGTCGGTGGCGCCGCCCTCCATCGCCTTCAACATCACCTATCCCGGCGCCTCCGCGCAGGTCATCGAGGACACCGTCACTTCGCTGATCGAGCAGGAGATGAACGGCATCGAGCACCTGCTCTACATGGAGGCCTCCTCCGAACTCGGCACCGGCACGCTGACGCTGACCTTCGAGCCGGGCACCAACGTGGACATCTCGTCGGTCGAGGCGCAGAACCGCTACAAGCGCGTCGAGGCGCGCCTGCCCGACGACGTGCGCCGGCTCGGCGTTCCCGTCACCAAGCCGCAGCGCAACTACCTGATGTTCGTCACGCTCTACTCGCCGGACAAGAGCATGAACAACGTGGCGCTGGGCAGCTTCGCCGCCGCCAGCGTGCTCGACCAGATCCGCCGCGTCAAGGGCGTCGGCGAG
>DASVZI010000085.1:0-7725 GCA_036391735.1 Rhodocyclaceae bacterium | reverse complement strand
ACTGCGCTCCGACAGGAAGAAGTTGCGAATGAACGGATGATCGACGGCTACGACGCTCTCGACGCTGTCGTAGGCGACGATGCGCTGGTCGGCCAATACGGCGACTCGCGTGGACAAGCCCGCCAGCGTATCGAGGTCGTGGGTCACCAGCACCACCGTCAACCCCAACTCGGCCCCCAGCGCGCGGATCAGCCGCACGAAGCCGTCCGAGCGATCGGGATCGAGTCCCGCGGTCGGCTCGTCGAGCAGCAGCAGCTCGGGTTCGAGCGCCAGCGCGCGGGCCAGCGCGACGCGCTTCACCATGCCGCCCGACAGCTCGGCCGGCAGCAGCCGCGCGTGGCGCGGCAGTAGCTCGACCATGTCGAGCTTGAGCATGACGAGGTCGGCGATCATGTCCTCGTCGAAGCGCTTCAACTCCCGCAAGGGAAAAGCGATGTTGTCGAAGACGTTGAAGGCCGAGAACAGCGCACCCTGCTGGAACAGCACGCCGAAGCGCTGCCGCAGCGCGCGCTCGCGGGCGATGCCGCCGCCGAACAGCGGCTCGCCGAAGATCAGGATCTCGCCGCGCGTCGGCTGCAGCAGCCCGACCATCTGCCGCAGCAGCGTGGTCTTGCCGCTGCCCGAGCCGCCGACCAGCGAGACCAGTTCGCCGCGCTCGATCTCGAGGTCGAGGCCGCGATGCACCCAGGTCTTGCCGAAACGGGTATCGAGCCCGCGCACCGAGATCACGGGCCCGCTCACAGCGGCAGCCCCATGTTGCGCGTCGTGATGGCAAAGATTGCGTCGAGCAGGATGACGCAGGTGATCGCCGTGACCACCGAGGCCGTGGTGTTGAGCGACAGGCTGTCGGTGTTCGGTTCGACGCGCAGGCCGAAGTGGCAAGCCACCAGGGCGACGCAGAGCCCGAAGACGACGCCCTTGGTCAGGCCGATCCAGAGGTTCGCCACCGGCACGGCGCGCGGCAGGGCCTGCAGGAAGTAGCCGAAGCCCATGTCGAGCTGGATGTTGGCTGCCACCATGCCGCCGACCAGGGCGATGGCGGTGGTCCACAGCACCAGCAGCGGCATGGCGATCGACAGTGCGCTCACCTTGGGAAACACCAGCCGCAGGCTGCGCGATACGCCCATGGTCGCCAGCGCGTCGATCTCCTCTGTGACGCGCATGACGCCCAGCTGCGCCGTCATGGCCGAGCCCGAGCGCCCCGCCACCAGCACCGCCACCAGCACCGGTCCGAGCTCGCGCACGATGCCGATGCCCAGGATGTTGACGATGAAGATGTCGGCGCCGACCAGCCGCAGCTGCAGCGAGGAAAGGTAGGAGAGCACGATGCCGATCAGGAAGCCGACCAGCGCCGTGACCGGCATGGCCCGCACGCCGCCCTTGTAGATGTTGGCCGAGATCTCGCGGCGCGGCAGCTCTCGCGGGCTGCGCAGCAGGTACAGCAGATCGAGCGCCAGCCGGCCGAGCAGCGCCACGAAATCGACGACATGGGCGCGCAGCGCCAGCCCGAGGCCGCCGATGCGCATCAGCCAGGCCAGCGGCGGCCGCCGCTCGCGCGCGGGCCGGCCGCGGCGATCGACCTCGGCGATGCGTTCGAAGATGCGCTGATGCTCGGGACGCAGCAGGAGGACGCCGGGAAGCCGCCTGCCCCAGCCTCGCCACAGCAGCATCGCGCCGGCGCTGTCGAGCGCCTCGACGCCGATCGCATCCCAGCCGGCGTCGGCAGCGGCCTGCTCGGCGATGCGGGCGACCAGGTCGCCGCCCCGGTCCGCGATGGCGGCGAGCGTCCAGCGCCCGCGCAGGACCACGCTGGTCCCGCCGTCGGCCCGCATCTCCATTGCCATGTCGGCTGTCGCCATGCGCTAACGCCGCTACCTTGGGGAAGCTTCGATTATAGCGGGCGCGCCATGCACGCCGGATACGGCCGAGCCCCGATCAGTCGACGCGACGCAGCCGCATCTGCGAACCGAGCGCCGCCCATTGGGCCGCCTCGTCCGCGAGCGCCGCAGCGGTCAACGGCAGCCCGTCGAGCCAGCGCTCCTTGACGGTGAGCTGGAACCCGCGCGGCGTGACGCCCGCGCGCACCGGCAGATCGGGACCGTCGTCGCGCGAGCGGTGCAGCAGCCCCGCGATGCGCAGCGCGAAGATCATCAGCCAATCCCCGGGCTCGTCGGTCGTCGCGCGCACGCGGTCGAGCTTGCCGCGATGTCCGAGCACCACGCGCGCCAGGCGCTGCTGATCGCGCTTGGAGAAGCCTGGCATATCGGCGTTCTCGAGGATGTAGGCGCTGTGCTTGTGATAGCTGGAATGCGCGATCGAGATGCCGACCTCGTGCAGCCGCGCCGCCCAGGAGAGGAACTGCCGCTCGGGGTGGCCGCCGATGGTCGCCTCCGGCGCCATCTCGCCGAGCAGCCGCAGCGCGGTGCGGCCGACGCGCGCCGCCTGGCGCTGGTCGACCTCGTAGCGCAGCATGAAGTTGCCGACCGTCGCCTCGCGCAGGTCTTCGTGATGGTAGCGGCCGAGCAGGTCGTAGAGCACGCCGAGGCGCAACGCGCCCTCGGAGAACGTCATGCGCTCGAGGCCGAACTCGCGGAACACCGCCGACATGATGGCGACGCCGCCGGGCAGCACCGGGACGCGGTCGGGACGCAGCCCCTCGAGCCGCAGCCGGTCGGCGCTGCCCGCCTGGTAGAGCGCGCCGCGCAGCCGCTCGAGGCCCACGCGGGTGATGCCGGTGGCGCCGCCCGGGTTGAGGCCGTTCATCTCCAGCAGGTCGACGATCGCCTTCGCCGTGCCGGAGGAGCCCACCGCCTCATCCCAGCCGGCATCGAGATAGGCATGGGCGATCGCCTCGAGCTCCTTGCGCGCGGCCAACTCCGCGTCCTTCATCGCCTTCTTGGTGACGCGGCCGCCGGGGAAGAAGCGCAGCGTGTAGCTGACGCAGCCCATGTAGAGGGATTCCAGCAGGCGCGGCTGGAAGTTGCGCCCGATGATGAACTCCGTCGACCCGCCGCCGATGTCGACCACCAGGTGGCGCGTGTGCGGATTGGGCAGCGTATGGGCGACGCCCAGGTAGATGAGCCGGGCCTCCTCGCGGCCGGCAATGACCTCGATCGGCACGCCCAGGGCCGCCTCGGCCTCGACCAGGAATTCGCGCGCATTCTTCGCCACGCGCAGGGTGTTGGTCGCCACGGCCCGGACGGCGCCGCGATCGAAGCCGCGCAGCATCTCGCCGAAGCGCGCCAGCGCCTCGAGCGCGCGCAGCTGCGACGGGCCGTCGAGCATCTTGCCGGGCGTCAGGCCCGAGGCCAGGCGCACCGTCTCCTTGAGGCTGTCCAGCGGGTAGATCTGGTTGCCGACGACGCGGCCGATTTGCAGGCGGAAGCTGTTGGAGCCGAGGTCGACCGCGGCGATGAGATCGTAGCCCATGAGAGGCGTTCTGTTAGGCGCTCAGAGCCGCGCATTCTAATCCACGGCCGGCGCTTTGCCTTGCTGGCGCGGCGCTCCGGTCTGTCATATGCTTGCAACTTCAGTGCAACAGAATCCTGTCCGCCATGCTGCCAGCGGACGAACCATCGACGGAAACCATGCCGATCCCGATCACGCGCCGCTATCCGCCCGAGCACTTCATCAACCGCGAACTCTCGCTGCTTGCCTTCAACCGCCGCGTGCTGGCCCAGGCGGCCGACGACCGGGTGCCGCTGCTGGAACGGTTGCGCTTCCTCTGCATCGTGTCGTCGAACATGGACGAGTTCTTCGAGATTCGCGTGGCGGGCCTCAAGGAGCAGATGAAGGCCGGCAGCCGCATGCCGACGACCGACGGCCTGCTGCCCGAGGAAGCCTATCGGCGCGTGTCCCTCGAGGCGCATGCGCTGATCGCCGAGCAGTATGCGCTGCTCAACGAGGAGATCCTGCCCAAGCTGCGCGACGAAGGGGTCGTCTTCCTGCGCCGTTCCGAGTGGACCGAGGAGCAGCGCGCCTGGATCCGCGACTACTTCATCCGCGAGCTGATGCCGATGCTGACCCCGATCGGCCTCGACCCCGCCCACCCCTTCCCGCGCGTGCTCAACAAGAGCCTCAACTTCGCCATCGAGCTGTCGGGCCAGGACGATTTCGGCCGTACCGGCGGCGCGGCCATCGTGCAGGCGCCGCGTGCCTTGCCCCGCGTCATCAAGCTGCCGCGCCAGCTGACCGGCGTGGACTTCGGCTGCGTGTTCCTGTCGTCGATCATGCACGAGCACGTGCATGAACTCTTTCCCGGCATGGAGATCCTCGGCTGCCACCAGTTCCGCGTGACGCGCAACTCCGACCTGTGGGTGGACGACGAGGAAGTGAAGAACTTGCGCATCACCATCCAGGGCGAGCTGCCGCAGCGCCATTTCGGCGACGCGGTGCGGCTCGAGATCCCGGACAACTGCTCGCCGGTGATGGCCGAGTTCCTGCTCCAGCAATTCGGCCTCGACCACGAGGACCTCTACCAGGTGCCCGGCCCGGTCAACCTGGTGCGGCTGATTTCGGTGCCCGACCAGGTCGACCGTCCCGACCTCAAGTACCCGCCCTTCCAGCCCGGCCTGCCCAAGGTGCTGACCAAGCGCTCGGACATCTTCGCCGCCATGCGCAAGCAGGACATCCTGCTGCACCATCCCTTCCAGTCGTTCAACCCGGTCATCCAGATGCTGGAGCAGGCGGCCGACGATCCCGAGGTGGTCGCAATCAAGATGACGGTGTACCGCACGGGCACCGATTCGGTGCTCCTCGAGCACTTGCTGCGCGCGGCGCAGCTCGGCAAGGAAGTGACGGTGGTGGTCGAGCTGATGGCGCGCTTCGACGAGGAGGCGAACCTCAACATCGCCACCAAGCTCGAGGACGTCGGCGCGCACGTCGTCTATGGCGTGTTCGGCTACAAGACGCACGCCAAGCTGCTGACGGTGCTGCGCCGCGAGGAGGAAGGCTACAGGCGCTACGTGCACCTGGGCACCGGCAACTACCATCCGCGCACCACGCGCTTCTACACCGACTTCGGCCTGATGACCTGCAACCCCGAGATCGCCGCCGACGTGGCCGAGGTGTTCAAGCAGATCACCGGCATGGGCCGGGCCGCGGAACTCAAGCATCTCTGGCGCGCGCCCTTCGCGCTGCACTCGAACGTGCTCGCCTGCATCCGCGCCGAGACCGAGGCGGCGAAGGCCGGCCGCAAGTCGCAGATCATCGCCAAAATGAACGCCCTGCTGGATCCGGAGACCATCGAGGCGCTCTACGAAGCATCCCAGGCGGGCGTCGAGGTCGACCTGATCGTGCGCGGCGTCTGCGCGCTGCGCCCCGGCGTGAAGGGGCTGTCGGACAACATCCGGGTGCGCTCGGTCATCGGGCGCTTCCTCGAGCACCACCGCATCTTCTACTTCCATTCCGACGGCGAGGAAAAGCTCTACCTGTCGAGCGCCGACTGGATGGAGCGCAACTTCTTCCGCCGCATCGAAGTGGCATTCCCGGTGCTGGACAAGAAGCTGCGGCAGCGTGTCGTCAAGGAGGGCCTGAAGCCCTACCTCGCCGACAACGCGCAGGCCTGGGAAATGGAAAGCGACGGCCAGTACCGGGCGAAGCGCGCCAAGCGCAATGCCTTCAGCGCACAGGAATCGCTGCTGGCCGACATGGCCCTGAGCACCTAGCTTCCGGCACTCGGCGGCCTATCGAGTCCTCTCGTACTCGGCGACGACTTCCTCGGTCGTCGGATTCGACTTTGCCCAGCCGCGGATGAAGACCGCCGGAACGGCGCCGTTGATGACGTCGGCGGCACGCTGCCCTCGTTCCATCATCTGCGGCGTCGGGTTGTCGGCGACGATCGCGCCGTGCGCGCTGCGGAAGACCGGAATGCCGCGCCGCTCGAGATCGTCGGCGAGGCTGGAGGCACGCTGCGCACGCTCGGACGGGCAGTTCTCCGGGGCCAGGATCGCCACGGCCTCGGGCGGCGCACCGGCCGGATGGAGCGCCAGGACGAAACCGTTCGGGCTCTCGCTCGCCGCCGCCTCGGCGGCGGAACTCGCCCGGCGGTGCTCCCAGGCGTAGCCGAGAACGCCAACCAGGACGAGGAAGATCAGGAAGCGCGACAGTTGCACGGCGTCGCGCGTCAGAACGGGTTGTAGGTCTTCTTCGGCGTGTAGTGCATGTAGCCGATGCTGGCGCCCGCGCGCAAACCGACGCCGAGACGGATCGGAGCGAGGATGATCTTGCCGCGCTGCTGGTAGTTGATGCCGGCGCCGCCGACGTAGTAGAAGCTGCCGTCGACCGCCGGGAAGCGCTGGTAGATCTGGCCGGGCGAGGACATGTGGTAAACCAGCACGAACACCTTGGCAGCGTTTGCGCCGAAGTCGAAGCCGATCGACGGGCCCTGCCAATAGACTTTGCGCGCGCCGCCGCCCTTCATCTGCAGCACGCCGTTGCCGTAGCGCAGGCCGACGGTGATGGCGCCGCTCGCCTCCTCGCCCTTGATGTAGCCGACCGGCCGGCCCTGCTCCTTGAACGCCTTCTCGATGACTTTGGCCAGGCCTTCGGTGCTGGAGCCGAAGAACTCCTCGGCGTCCTTCAAGACCGAGTCCTGGTCGTAGGTGTTCTCCTTGCTGTCGGTATTCTTCGCGGCGGCGGCGGCGAAGGCGCTGCCGGCAGCCAGCAGCGTGACGAGGATGGCGAGGCGGGACAGCCATTGCGCGGCGCGATTCGACATTCGATGACTCCTTGCTAGTTCGACATCAACACCGGCACCGTCATGTTGCGAAGGATGTGGCGCGTGCCGGCGCCTCTGCTGACGAACGGAAAACCGATCTGTCCGTGCGCGCCCATCACCAGCAGATCGGCGCCCTGGTCGGTGACCCGGTTGAGCAGCATGTCCATGATACCTACATCTTCGACCATCAGCACTTCGCTGACGGCCTTGATGCCGTGGCATGCGAGATGCCGGATGACGGCCTCGCAGGAGGCCTCGGCCTCCTTGAAGCGCGTCTCGAGCGACAGCACCACCGCCTCCTTGCAACCTTCGATGAGCGGCAGCGCATCGGCCAGCGCATGCGCGGCTTCGCGTGAATTGTTCCAGGCGATCAGCGGCCGCTCGAAGCGGGCGGCATAGCGCCCGACGTACGGCACCACGAGTACCGGGCGTCCGGAATTGAGGACGACCTCCTCGGGCAGTTCGGCCGGCACCCGCGCCAGCGGGGCCTCCTCGTACTGGCCGAGCACGGTGAGGTCGCCGAAGCGCGCCAGGGCCGTCAACTGGTAGAGCAGTTCGACATCGCGTCCGCGATTGACGTCTATCCATTCCGCCTGAGCAAGCCCCTGGCTCGCCTGGCGGAACGCCCCCTCGCAGGCGGCGGCCGCCTCGCGGTAGCCGGACGGCGGCCAGGTCGGCACCACCCCGACCTGGTCGGCCTCGGCGCGCTGGGCGAAGACCCCCACCAGCCGCGCCTGGTGACGGTGCGCGATGGTCGCCGCCATGTCGAGCCGAGCGGCGCTGCGTTCGCCCGCGTCCATGTGCACCAGAATGTCCTTGAGTGGCATGTCGCCCTCCTCGTTCGCGAGTTAACGGCGCCGCCAGGCCAGCAGTTCGCCGACGATGCCGCGCCGGAACAGCAGCACGCAGGCGACGAAGATCGCCCCCATGATGACCGTCACCAGCGAACCGACCTTGTCCGCCAATTCGTTCTCCAGTACCACGATGACGCCGGCGCCGACCACCGG
>DASVZI010000084.1:0-5622 GCA_036391735.1 Rhodocyclaceae bacterium | reverse complement strand
CTCGATGTCGATGATCTCGCCTTCGCCGAGGTGCACGGTGGCGGTGATGCGTTCCGGGTGGCCGAACATCTCGTCGCCGAGGTCCATCACGGCGAGGCCGTTGATCTGTCCGCTGCGCTGCCCGGCGACGTCGATCAGGTGGATGCCGCGGTCGATGTATTCATGCACGGTGCGGCGCAGGCGCCCGGTGCGCTCGCGCCGCGCCTTCAGCGCCGCTTCGACGTCCTCGCGCGCCACCACCTCGCGCCCGGCCGCGACGGCGCCGTGCTCGGCCTCGTGCAGCAGGTCGACGATGCGCCGCGTGCAGGCCGACAGCTTCTCGGCATCGCCGGCGACGCGCGCCGCGTGCTCGACGACGCGCGCCACGGCATCCTTGGAGAACGGCTTCAGGCCGTCGCGCTTCGCTGCCGTGGCGATCAGCCGCGCGTAGAGCTCGCTGTTGCCGCCGTCGCGCTCGACCTCGTCCTCTAAGTCGGCGGCGATCTTGAACAGCTCCTCGAACTCGGGGTCGTACTCGCGCAGCATGTAGTAGGTGTAGCGGTCGCCGAACAGCACCACCTTGGCGTCGAGCGGCACCGGCTCGGGCTCCAGCGACTGGGTGCTGACCAGGCCGTAGATCTGGCCGAGCGACTCGATGCGCACCTGGCGCGACTTCAGCGCGCGCTTGAGCCCTTCCCAGGCGTAGGGCTGCATCAGCACCTTCAGCGCGTCGAGCATCAGGTAGCCGCCGTTGGCGCGGTGCAGGCTGCCGCCGCGGATCATGGTGAAGTTGGTGAGCAGCGTGCCCATCTGGGCGATCTGCTCGACGCGGCCGACCAGGTTCGGGTAGATCGGGTTGTCCTCGAACACCACCGGCGCGGCCTGCGAGCCGCCGTGGTCGACCAGCAGGTTGACCTGGTAGCGGCGCAGCGAGACGCTGCCGGAGAACTCCTCGGCCTCGCCGTCGCCGCGCGATTCGTGGATGTCCTCGCCCTTCTCGACGATGTCGCGCATGGCGGCATCGAGGAAGCCCAGCACGTTGGGCAGTTCGCGATAGCGCTCCTTGAGCTCCTCGATCAGGTGCCCGACCGCCAGCGCCATCGCCTCGCGGCTGGCCGCGCGGATCTTGGTCTGCATCTCGCGGCGCCAGCGCGGGAACTGGTGGATCAGCTTGTGCAGCCGGTCGCCGTATTCCTCGGTCACCGCCGCCAGCCGCTGCTTCTCCTCGGCGGGCAGCTTCTCGAACTCCTCGCCGCTCATGGTGGCGTCGTCCTTGATCGGCGCGAAGACGAAGCCCTGCGGCGTGCGCAGCAGCGCGATGCCCTGCGCCTTGGCGGCGCTGCCCAGCTCGCGCAGCGCGCCCTCCTCGCGCTCCTTGAACTCCTCCTGGATCGCCTCGACGCGGCTGTGGAACTCGTCGCTCTCGAAGGTCGCGGTGATGGCGGGGCCGAGCTCGGCGACGAACTGCTGCATATCCTGTCGCAGCCGCAGGCCCATGCCCGGCGGCAGACGCAGCAGGCGCGGCTTCTCGGCTTCGTCGAAGTTGTTGACGTAGCACCAGTCGTCGGGCGTCGCCTCGGCGGCCGCCTTGGCGGCGAGCAGGCGCTTGATCGCGGCGTGGCGCCCGCTGCCCGGCTCGCCGAGCACGAACAGGTTGAAGCCGGGCCGCTTGATGTCGAAAGCGAAGCGCGCGGCATCGAGGGCGCGCTCCTGCCCGATGATGTCGATGCCATCCTCGAGCTCGGCCGTGGTGGCGAACGGGAATTGCGAGGAATCGCAGCGTCGGCAGAGTTCCTGCGGTGCGAGCAGCCGGTGGTCGTCCATGCTTGCCTTCTCCGGGGCGGTTGTTCCCAGATTATGTCAGAGTCGCGGCTGCCGCCATGGAGCTAGAATCGACTGCATTTCCCATCGTTCGCCAACCGAGGAAGCCCGCCTTGAAGAAACTGCTCGTCGCCGCCCTGCTCGCCGCCGCCGTCGCCGGCGTCCATGCCGAAGGATCCAAGAAGGCCGCCGCCGCGCCGAAGCCGGACGCGCCGCTGGCTACCGTCAATGGCGTCGCCATTCCCGAAATGGAAGCGCGCATCATGATTTCGGATCGCATGGCGGCCGGCGCATCGAACACGCCGGAGCTGCAGGCGGCCGTGCGCAATGCCCTGATCAACCGCGAACTGCTGGCCCAGCAGGCGCGCAAGGCGGGGCTCGCCGCCAACCCGGTGCTCGCCACCCGCATCCATATGGCGGCCGAAGATCTCTACGCCCAGGCCTACGCCCAGGAGTACGTAGCCAAGCATCCGCCCACCGAAGAGCAGATCACCAAGGCCTACGAGACGACCAAGGAGAAGGCCGGCTCGCAGGAGTACCACGTGCGCCACATCGTGGTCGACAGCGAGGAGGCCGCCAAGGCGATCATCGCGCGCCTGCAGGGCGGCGCGAAGTTCGCCGACGTCGCCGCCGAATCCAAGGACCCGGCCGCGCGCGCCAACGGCGGCGACATGGGCTGGCTCAACCGCGGCAACCTGCTGCCGCAGATGGCGCCGGTGGTGACCGGGCTGGGCAAGGGCAAGTTCACCACCCAGCCGGTCCACGACGCCAGCGGCTGGCACGTCATCATGGTCGAGGACGTGCGCCCCTTCGCCATGCCGCCGCTCGACGACCGGCTGCGCCAGCAATTCCGCAACGCCCTCGGCCGCCAGGCGCTGGAAGCGCACCTGGCCGAACTGGCCAAGAGCGCGAAGATCGAGTAGCCCGCGCCATGCGCCCCGCCGACCTCTTTGGCTTCGCCTGGCAGGTCGTGCGCGGCAGCCGCTCGCGCACCGCGCTGATCCTCGTCGCCATGGCGATCGGCGTCGCCGCGGTGGTGATCGTCAGTTCCCTCGGCGAAGGCGCGCGCCGCTACGTGCTCGACCAGTTCGGCTCGCTCGGCACCAACCTGCTGATCGTGCTGCCCGGCCGCGCCGAGACGGCCGGCAGCGCGCCCGGCTTCCTGGTCGGCAAGACGCCGCGCGCCATCACCCTCGACGACGCCCTCGCGCTGGGGCGCAGCCGCTACGTCAAGCGCATCGCGCCGCTCATCGTCGGCACCGGCGACGTGCGCTGGAACGCCCGGCTGCGCGAGAGCCCGGTGCTCGGCTCGACCGCCGAGATGCTCGAGGTGCGCCACATGGATTTGGCGCAGGGCCACTTCCTTCCGCCCGGCGATCCGCACCACGCCGAACCGGTGTGCGTGATCGGCGCCAAGATCGCCGCCGAGATCTTCGGCCCGCAGCCGCCGCTCGGCGAATGGCTGCGCATCGGCGACCGCCGCTTCCGCGTCATCGGCCTGCTGGCGCGCCAGGGCGAATCGCTCGGTTTCAACACCGACGAACTGGTGATCGTGCCGGTCTCCAGCGCCGAGGCGCTGTTCAACACCGAGGCGCTGTTCCGCGTGCTGGTGGAGGCCAAGAGCCGCGACCAGGTGGCCGCCGCCAAGGAGGACCTGCTGGAGATCCTGAAGACGCGCCACGAAGGCGAGCGCGACGTCACGGTCATCACCCAGGACGCCGTGCTCGCCACCTTCGACCGCATCCTCGGCGCGCTGACGCTCGCCGTCGGCGGCCTGGCCGCCATCAGCCTCGCCGTGGCCGGCATCCTGGTGATGAACGTGATGCTGATCTCGGTGACCCAGCGGCGCGCCGAGATCGGCCTGCTCAAGGCGATCGGCGCCACCGGCGCGCAGGTGCGCCTGATCTTCTTCACCGAGGCCGCCATGCTGGCGATCGGCGGCGGCGCCGTCGGCCTGGCGATCGGCAAGCTCGGCCAGAGCGTGCTGGCGCAGCTCTATCCGAGCATTCCTTTCACGCCGCCGTGGTGGGCGCTGATCGCCGCGCCGGCCACCGCGGTGGTCACCTCCATCCTGTTCTCCGTCGCACCGGCGCGCCGCGCGGCGCGGCTCGACCCGGTGCAGGCGCTGTCGCGGCGCTGAGGCATTGATGCGATTCGACGACTTCGTCCGCTTCGCCCTGCTCTCGCTGACGGCGCACCGCATGCGCACGGTGCTGACCTCGCTGGGCATCGCCGTCGGCATCGCCTCGGTGATCCTGCTCACCAGCATCGGCGAGGGCCTGCACCAGTTTGTCATCGACGAGTTCACCCAGTTCGGCACCAACCTGATTGGCATCGCGCCGGGCAAGACCACGACGCACGGCGCCTCGCTGGGCGCCATCAACACCTCGCGCCCGCTCTCCATCGAGGACGCGCTGGCGCTGCGCCGCGCGCCCTACGTGCAGTTCGTCGATCCCGTGATCCAGGGCAACGCCGACGTCGAGAACCAGAGCCGCTCGCGCCGCGTCACGCTCTACGGCGTCGGCCACCATTTCACCGACACCCTGCGCATGAAGGTCGCCGCCGGCGAGTTCCTGCCCGACGACGATCCGCGCACGGCGCGCGCCCTGGTGGTGCTCGGAGCGAAGGTGGCGCGCGAGCTGTTCGGCGAGGACAACCCGCTGGGCGCCCGCATCCGCGTCGGCGGCGAGCGCTACCGCGTGATCGGCATCATGGCGCCCAAGGGCCAGGTGCTGGGTTTCGATCTCGACGACACGGTGTACATACCGGTCGGCCGCGCGCTCGAGATGTTCAACCGCGACAGCCTGCAGGAGATCCACTTCACCTACGAGCCGACCGCACCGCTGCAGGAAGTCATCGACGGCATCACGCGCATCCTGGTGGCGCGCCACGGCCGCGAGGACTTCACAGTCACGCCGCAGCAGAAGATGCTCGAAGTCTTCGGCACCGTGCTCAACACCATCACCTTCGCCGTCGGCGCCATCGGCGCCATCTCGCTGCTGGTCGGCGGCGTCGGCATCCTCACCATCCTCACCATCGCCGTCTCCGAACGCACCGCCGAGATCGGCCTGCTGCGCGCCATCGGCGCGACGCGGCGGCGGGTGCTGCTGATCTTCCTCGGGGAGGCGGCGCTGTTGGCGGCCATCGGCGGCGTGGCGGGGTTGGGGCTGGGATGGTCAATCGCCGGTTTGCTCAAACTCGCGCTGCCTGCGCTGCCGGTTCATACGCCGTGGTCGTTCGCGGTCGTTGCTGAGATTTCGGCCGTGGTGATCGGATTGCTCGCCGGGGTCATGCCGGCGCGGCGTGCTGCCCTGCTCGATCCTTTAGAGGCCTTGCGGTCCGAGTAGATTGGTTGCCCGGGGCGCCGGCCACGGCAGGGCAGTGCGCGCCCTCATGAGCTCCCGCCCCTATCGGGGTTCCCGCGCCGTCGGCACGCCGGCCGGCCGGGCTCGAAACTCGCCTTCGGCTCAAACATCGAGCCCGGACATCCCCGTCCGCCGCACCGCCGCCGCGGCGGTCGCTAAATCGGGCACCCACTGCCCCGCCGCGGCCGGCTTGGCTGGCGAGGGGCGAAGGTCGTTGGACGCGGCGTGGCAGAATACCAATAGAATATTGGATATGAATTCCAACATATGGACAGTTTTGACGGAATGCATTCCGTCATTTAGGTCCCCTACTTCTCGTTATGCCTCTCAAATGAACGCTCGTCGCCATGTATCAGCTTGAAGTGAAGAGATGGCTCGTCTCGTATCGCTTTCCGCCAAGCGACGGATGGTCTGTTCGAGTGGACATCGACGCAATGGAGCGCGCGAACGGCGGACA
>DASVZI010000083.1:0-6956 GCA_036391735.1 Rhodocyclaceae bacterium | reverse complement strand
GCGGGGAAGAACTGCTTCTGCACGCCGAGGTTGAAGGCGATCATCGCCACGACGAACAGCGCCGCGGTGCCGGCGATGACCCGCTTGCGGCGCCGCAGGCACCACACCAGCACGCTGCGGAAGCGCTGGTAGAACGGCGTTTCGTAGATGTCGCGGTGCTCGGCGCCGTACTTGCGCAGCTTGTCGGCATCCAGCAGCTTGTAGCCGATGAAAGGCGTGAACACGACGGCCACCAGCCAGGAGACGAGCAGCGCGATGGTGACGACCGCGAAGATGGAAAACGTGTATTCGCCGGCGGCCGAACGCGCGAAGCCGACCGGCGTGAAGCCCGCCGCGGTGATCAGCGTACCGGTCAGCATCGGGAAGGCGGTCGACGTGTAGGCGAAGGTGGCCGCCTTCACGCGGTCGAAGCCCTGCTCCATCTTCACCACCATCATCTCGACGGCGATGATGGCGTCGTCGACCAGCAGGCCGAGCGCAATCACCAGCGCCCCCAGGGAGATGCGCTGCAGGTCGATGCCGAACGCCATCATCAGGGTGAAAACGATGGCCAGCACCAGCGGGATCGACAGCGCGACGACGGTGCCGGTGCGCAACCCGAGGCTGAGGAAGGAGACGCCGAGCACGATCGCCATGGCTTCGGCCAGCGACTCGACGAACAGCTCGATCGAGTTCTTCACGACGGCCGGCTGGTCGGCGACGACATGAACTTCGATGCCGGCGGGCAGGTTCGCCTGCTGGCGCCGCATCTCGTCCGCCAGCGTCTCGCCGAGGCGGATGACGTCGCCGCCTTTCGCCATCACCACCGCGATGCCGACGGCGTCCTTCCCGCCGACGCGCATCGGCGTGGTGGGCGGGTCGGCGAAGCCGCGCGTCACGGTCGCGATATCGCCGAGCCGAAAGTGGCGGCCGTTGGCCACCAGGTCGGCGTCGCGAATGCGCGCCGCGCTATCGAATGGACCCGTGGCGCTGAGCCGGATGCGGTCCGTGTTGGTTTCGACGAAGCCCGCCGAAGCCACGGCGTTCTGCTGCTGCAGCGCGGCGGCGATTGCCGCCGGGGTCAGGCCGAGCGAGGCGAGACGCGCCGGGCTCGCCTCGACGTAGATCTTCTCGTCCTGCACGCCGAGCAGTTCGACCTTCTTCACGTCGCGCAGCTGATACAAGTCGCGGGCAATGCGGTCGGCGGCGCGGCGGAGTTCGGCGAGGTCGAAACCGTCGCCGGTGAGCGCGTAGATCGATACCGAGACATCGCCGAACTCGTCGTTGCGATAGGGGCCCAGCACGCCGGGCGGCAGCGTGTCCTTGATGTCGTCGAGCTTCTTGCGGACCTGCCGCCAGGATTCGGGCACCTCTGCCTTGGGCGTGGAGTCCTTCAAGCTGACGAAGATCAGCGACTCGCCGGGTTTCGAGGCGGAGCGCATGACATCCAGCCAGGGCGTCTCGGCCAGCTTCTTCTCGATGCGCTCGGTCAGCTCGTTTTCCACCTCGGTGGCCGAAGCGCCGGGCCATAGCGTGCGCACCACCATCACCTTGAAGGTGAAGTCGGGATCCTCCGCGCGCCCGAGCTTTTGATAGGAGAAGACGCCGGCGAGCAGCAGCGTAACCATCAGGTAGACCACCATCGACGGATGTGCGATGGCCCATGCGGAGAGGTTGGGCGTCTTCATTGCACCGGACGCAGCTTCTCGCCGGCGCTGATTTTGTGCACGCCGGCGGCGACGATGCGCTCGCCGGCCGACAGTCCGGCGTGGACGACGGCGCCCTCGTCGAGGTAGGCGCCCAGGGTCACCGGACGGAGCGTTGCCGCATTGTCGGCCCCGATGACCCAGACTGCCGGCTGGTCGCCCTGCTGGAAGATCGCCGTGCGCGGCACCACCAGCAGATCGTCGCCTCGCGCGGCGAAGCGCACGGTTGCCGTCATGCCGAGGGCCACGCCGGGCGCGGCATCGACCAGCGTGACGCGTGCCGCGTAGGTGCGGGTGGCCGGGTCTGCGATCGGCGACAATTCGCGCAGGCGCCCGCGCAGCAGCGGGCGCGACGCCCAGAAGCCGACTTCGGCCATCGTGCCCGGCACGAGCCCATCGAGTCGCAATTCCGGAATCGCGACTGCGACTTCCACCTCGCCGGCCTCGGCAAGGCGGAACACGGCCTGGCCGGCCGCCATCACCTGGCCCGGCTCGGCCAGCACCTGCGCGATGACGCCCGCCTTGTCGGCCCGGAGCACCGCGTAGCCCGACTGATTGCGCGCCAGCGCCGCCTGCGCCTCCGCCGTGCGCAGCGAGGTCTCGCGCGCATCGAGCGCCGACTGGCTGATGAAGTTCTTTGCCCGCAGTTCGCGATAGCGCCGGGCATCGGCCTCCGCCAGCGCGCGCTGGGCTTCGCTCTGGCGCGCCTGCAGGTCGAGGTCGACCGGGTCCAGGCGCGCCAGCGGTTGGCCGGCCTTCACTACGGCGCCGACGTCGACCAATCGCTCGACGATCTTGCCGCCGACGCGGAAGGCCAGCGTGGTTTCGTGCCGTGCGCGGACCTCGCCGCTGTAGGCGGCCGCCGTCGCGAGGGAACTGGGGGCAACCACCAGCGTCTTCGCGAAAGGCGGTTCCTGCACCGGGGCCGGTGCCTTGCCGCACGCGGCCAAGGCCGCCGCGGCCAGCAGCATCAGGTGCGGTTTCATGATTGCGCTCCGGTCCCCGGTACCCTGAGCAGGCCGTGCACCAGCACGTCGAGCGTATCCGCGAAGAACCGCTCGGGAGGAGGCAGGTCGATCATTACGGCACCGAAGGCGCGCTGCCAGATGATGTGGGCGAAGAATGGCGCGAACACGATGTCGGCGGCGGTGTCCGCCGGCACCGGACGGAACTCGCCCTCGGCGACGCCCGCGGCGATGATGGCCCGGGTGGCGTTCTGCACGCGGCGCACGATGGTCGTGTCGAACCACCGCCCGATCTCGGGAAAGTTCTGGGACTCGGCCACCAGGAGCTTCAGCAGGTCTCCCAGCGGCGTTTCGTTCATGGTTTGCCAGCAGGTCGCCATGAATCGCCGCAGCCGTTCCGACGCCGAACTGCCGCCGTCCGCCGCGACCTGCTCGAGCGCCTCGACTGCCGACATCGCCCCGGCTTCGATGACGGCCTTGAAGAGCGCCTCCTTGCTCTCGAAATAGAGGTATACGGTTCCCTTCGAGACCCCCGCCTTCGCCGCGACATCGTCGAGGCGCGCGGCCGCGAAGCCCTTTTCCACGAACACCTCCAGGGCGGCCGAGATCAATTCCCCGGGACGCGCATCCTTGCGCCGGCAGCGAAACGGACACTTCATGATGGTTGCCTAGTTACTGACTGGTCAGTCAGTACTGTAGCCCAGCGATGGCGGCAGCGTCAACAGGGACTAGATCACTGGGCTTCGGGGAAGCCCAGGGCGCAGCGGCTCTGGGAGGTGCTGCACTCGGCCGCGCCAACGCGCTGGCACAAACGGCAGCCGAGGATGTGAAGCGAGGCGACGTCCTCGTGGTGGGGGAAAGGCCTTCTCGACAGGAAGGCGGCGAGCTCGCGGACGTCTCGAGCGAAGCCGCGGTCGCTTTCCGAGAGGTCTCCGCGCCGGCCCCAACCCTCGACGACTTCAGCGACGCGGTAGAGACCCTGGCTCATGCGACCCCCTTGGAAAGGATGGCGAAAATTACGCCGCCGAACCCTGGGCGTCAATTGAACGAAAGACATAGACCGCCAAGCCCCGGCGGCACAGCGCTTTGCGCGGAATTCGGCCCTCAGGAATCCGGCTCGCCCCAGCGCGGACCCAGCCGGTGCGGGACTTCCAGCCGATCCAGGATGCGCGCCACGACGAAATCGACCAGGTCTCCGACGCTCTGCGGCCGCTGGTAGAAGCCTGGATTCGGCGGCAGCACCACGGCGCCGGCGCGGGCCAGCCGCAGCATGTTCTCCAGGTGGATCGCCGAGAGCGGCGTCTCGCGCGGCACCAGGATCAGCTTGCGGCCTTCCTTGAGCACGACATCGGCGGCGCGGCAGACCAGGTCGTCGGCAATGCCCGCCGCCACCTTGGCCAGCGTGCCCATGGTGCAGGGACAGATCACGTACGCCTCGGGCGGATTGGAACCCGAGGCCAGCGGGGCGTTCCAGTCCTGGACGCCGAACACCGCGAGCTGGCCTTCCTGGGCCTTGAAGCGCTCCGCCAGCAGTCGCTGCGCTTCGCGCGGCTGCGCCGGCAGCAACAGGTCGAGTTCCTGCTTCGCGACGATCTGCGCAGCCTGCGAGTACATCAGCCAGACGCGCACGCCGGCGGCCAGCAGACATTCGACCAGGCGCAGCCCGTAGGGCATGCCCGAAGCTCCGGTAAAGGCGACGGCGACGGTGCGGTTCATGGCGTCGGATTATCTTCCGCCAGGAAGCGGGCCGCCACCAGTCCGTTGACGATGCCGAACACCAGGGCGGACGCCGCGAACACGGGAACCAGGTAGAACACGCCGTTGTGCGGCACCAGCCAGGCCCGCGCCAGCAGCACCTGGCCGGCGATATGGGCAAAGGCGGCGAACAGGCTCTGGCTCACGGGACCGAACCAGGCGCGCGGCAGCCGTACGGAGAGGGCGAGCACGGCCAGGCTGGCGCAGGTGCCGGCGAGACTGAGGAAGAAGCCCGGGGCGAGGAACTGGCCGATCATCAGGCTCCCCCCCACGACCCGCAGCAGCGAAACCCAGACCGCCTCGCCCCAGCCATGCCGGAGCAGCACGATGAGGATAACGATATTGGCGAGCCCCGGCTTGACGCCGGGCAGCGGCGAAGGGATGGCCGCCTCGGCGATGGTCAGCGCAATGGCCGCCGCGGCGTAGCGCGCCACGCGGCGGTCGTCGGCGCCGACCGGCAGTTCAATAGTTGAGGCTGTCATAACCGCCCTTGCCCCCGACCAGCGCGAGCGTCACGTGATTGGGCGCGCAGATCGCGACGGCGTTCGCCTGCGTGAGCCAACCCTGCTTGACGCAGTACTGGTGCGGCCCGGGATCCGCGGCCACGCGCGCCCTGCCCGGCTGGACCTCGATCACCGAGATGCCCATCGCGCCTTCGACGTCGATGCGCTTGTTGATGTTGAGCGGAAGTTCCGCGACCACCGTGCCGTCGCGCTTGACGATCGCCTTCTCGGCCGGCCCGCCGCGCCAGAGCAGCGGAAACGAAACCGCCACGGCGGCAAGTGCGGCGAGCATCACCGGCCAATCCCCGGGACGCAGCAATGGCAGCCAGCGGCGCACCCCCGCGCTCACTGCGCCAGGGCGCGATGGCGGACCAGCACGCGCACCTTGCCCTTGAAATGCTGCGCCAGGCGTTCTGCGAAGTACACCGAGCGATGCTGGCCGCCGGTGCATCCGAGCGCCACCGTCAGGTAGGAGCGGCTATCCCGGATGTACGACGGCAGCCAGTCCTCGACGAAGCGCCGGATGTCGGCGAGCATGCGCCCCACCTCCGGCTGGTTCTCCAGGAAGGCGATCACCGGCGCATCGCAGCCGGTCAGCGGGCGAAGCTGCGGATCGTAGTGGGGGTTGGGCAGGCATCGAACGTCGAAGACGAGATCGGCGTCGAGCGGCAGGCCGTGCTTGAAGCCGAAGGACTGGAACAGCAGCGTGAGCCCGTCCTTCTCGTCGAGCGCGATGAAGTCCTTGATGAAGCTGCGCAGCGCATTCGCCCGGAGATTGCTGGTGTCGATCGGATGTCCGAGTTCCGCGAGCATCTCCAGCGCCTCGCGCTCCTTGCGTATCGCCTCGGCGAGCGTGGTGTCGCCGACGGCCAGCGGATGCCGCCGGCGCGTTTCCGAGAAGCGCTGGATCAGCACCTCGTCGCGCGCGTCGAGGAAGATGAAGCGCAGGTCGATGCCGGGGTCCGACTGCAGGTCGCGCAAATGCTTGGGAAGGGCCGCGATGCTGGCACCGCCGCGCATGTCCATCGCCACCGCGGCGCGCTCGTAGCCTTCGCGCTGGAGTTCGGCGACCAGCTCGGGCAGCAGCGTGGCCGGCAGGTTGTCCACGCAGTAGTAGCCGCCGTCCTCGAGCACGTTGAGGGCAATGCTCTTCCCCGAGCCGGAAAGGCCGCTGATGAGCACGAGATGCAGGCTGGGGACGGTCATGGCAGGGGAATCTCGCAGGTCGGGCTATGTTAGCATCGGCGCCCGTTTCGCTCGACGACAGCAGGCAAGATGCATCCGGATCGCCATTGGCAACCGCGGCCGCTCCACGGCCTGGCGCCCAAGCGCCTGCGGCCCTGGCTCACCGACCCCAATTCGCTCACCGCGCGCATTGCGGCGCGCTGCCGCAGCTTGCAGGTGCGCGTGCTGCGTACCGGGTTGCTCCGTCCGTTCGAAGACGAGCGCCGCCTCGTCGGTCTCGCCAGGAAGCATCTGGCCTGGACGCGCGAGGTCCTGCTGGTGGCCGACGGCGAGCCGGTGGTGTTCGCGCATACCGTGCTCGCGCCGCGCAAGCTGCGCGGCGCCTGGCGCATGGCCACCGGTGTCGGCGGACGCCCCCTCGGCGCCGCGCTTTTCGCGCAGCCGCGCATCGCGCGCGGCCCGCTGCATTGCGAACGTCTGGACGGCAGCCATCCGCTGCACCGGCGGGCCGAAGCCGCGCTCGGCAAGACGCTGCCCGTCCTGTGGGGCCGACGCTCGCGCTTCCTGTTCGCCGGCAGTCCCCTGCTGGTGACCGAGGTGTTCCTGCCCGAAATCGCCCGCCTGGGCTAATCCGAGCTTTCCGTCCGTTTCGCCTCGGCCTGGAGCCATGCGGCGAATCGTTCGACCTCGGGCCGCAAGGCGCGGCTCGTCGGCACCAGGTAGTAGGCGCGCGCGGCGACCCGCTCGCGCGCATCGCCGAGCGCCTGCAGGCGGCCGGCGGCAATCGCCTGCGCGACCAGCGGGCCGCGCCCGAGCGCCAGCCCGCGGCCGTCTTCGGCGGCCCGGATCATCTGGTCGTACTG
>DASVZI010000082.1:0-11088 GCA_036391735.1 Rhodocyclaceae bacterium | reverse complement strand
GGCGCGGACGACCGATCTTCTGGTCGGGGTCGGAAATCATCTCGTTCCACTGCGCGATCCAGCCCACCGTGCGCGCCATGGCGAAGATGCCGGTGAACAGCTGCGTCGGGATGCCGAGCGCGCGCTGCACGATGCCCGAGTAGAAGTCCACGTTCGGGTAGAGCTTCTTCGACACGAAGTACTCGTCTTCCAGGGCGATCTTCTCGAGCGCCATCGCCAGCTTGAACAGGCGGTCGTCGTGCAGGCCGAGTTCGTTCAGCACTTCGTGGCAGGTCTCGCGCATCAGCTTGGCGCGCGGATCGAAGTTCTTGTACACGCGGTGGCCGAAGCCCATCAGCTTGAAGCTGTCGTTCTTGTCCTTGGCGCGCTTGATGTACTCGTTGATGCGGGAAACGTCGTGGATCTCCTCGAGCATCTCCAGGCAGGCCTCGTTGGCACCGCCGTGCGCCGGCCCCCACAGGCAGGCGATGCCGGCGGCGATGCAGGCGAAGGGGTTGGCGCCGGAGGAGCCGGCCAGGCGCACCGTCGAGGTGGAGGCGTTCTGCTCGTGGTCGGCATGCAGGATCAGGATGCGGTCGAGCGCGCGCACCAGCACCGGGTTCGGCTCGTACTTCTCGCACGGCGTGCCGAACATCATGTGCATGAAGTTGGCGGTGTAGGAGAGGTCGTTGCGCGGATACATGAAGGGCTCGCCGCGGCCGTACTTGTAGGCCATGGCGGTGATGGTCGGCAGCTTGGCGATCAGGCGGTGCGCCGAGATGTTGCGGTGGTACTCGTCGCTGACGTCCATGGCGTCGTGGTAGAACGCGGAAAGCGCGCCCACCACGCCGACCAGCACGGCCATCGGGTGCGCGTCGCGGCGGAAGCCGGAATAGAACTTGATCAGCTGCTCGTGCACCATGGTGTGGCGCTTGATGACGTTGTCGAACTCGGCCTTCTGCGAAGCGTTCGGCAGTTCGCCGTCGAGCAGCAGGTAGCAGGTCTCGAGGAAGTCGCAGTTGACCGCCAGCTGTTCGATCGGGTAGCCGCGATAGAGAAGCTCGCCCTTGTCGCCGTCGATGTAGGTGATCGAGGACTTGCAGGCGGCCGTCGACATGAAGCCGGGGTCGAAGGTGAAGGTGCCGGTCTTGGCGTACAGGCTGCGGATATCGACCACATCGGCGCCCAGGCTTCCCGAATAGATGGGGAATTCGGCGGTGGTGCCGTCGATGGTCAGGGTTGCGGTGCGTTGCGTCGTCATTTGTAATAGTCCCTCTGGCTTGCTTTCAATGTCGGCCGTTCGCCGCGCTCAGGACGCGCAAGCGTTCGACCATGCTCTTCATCAGCGGATCTTCTGTACTCGTGCGTCCGCTTACCAAGTCCCACAGGTCGTGGTCTTCCAACTCGAGCAACCGCTCCAACTGCGTCGCGGTCGCGTCGTCCAACTCGTCCCCGATGCGCTCCCAGAAGCGCTGGAAGACGATGTCCAGCTCCAGCAGCGCCCGCCGGCAGTGCCAGCGGAGCTTCTCGCGGCGGATGCGCTGCTGTTCGTTCATTTCGATTGCCCCACGGCGAAGTTCCGCTGGGCTTGCGACCGCCGCGGGCGACGGGTGGTCGTCGCCGCTTCGTGTCCCCCGGCCCGGATGAGGCAGAGGCCCGGGCCTCCTCCTTTACCTACGCGTCGACGACCACCCGCCACCCGCGCCTTGACGCTCTTGCCCTCGCCTGCTGAAGCGCACCAATGGGCCGATGGGGTGCTCTGCTGCGCGCAGGTAAAGGAGGAGGAGGCTGCCGCCCAGGCAGCCGACGGGGGACACGGAGCGCAGCAGAGCACCCCATCGGCCCGCGCGGCTGCATAGACCGTACCGTCGGCGACATGAGCGTAGAGCACCCGCTTCATCCTAGATGGCTCGCTTAACCATCATGTCTTTGATCTTGCCGATCGCCTTGGTGGGATTGAGTCCCTTCGGGCAGACGTCGACACAGTTCATGATGGTGTGGCAGCGGAACAGCCGGTACGGGTCGTCCAGGTTGTCGAGCCGCTCGCTGGTCGCCTGGTCGCGGGTGTCGGCGATGAAGCGATAGGCGGCGAGCAGGCCGGCCGGGCCGACGAACTTGTCGGGGTTCCACCAGAACGACGGGCACGAGGTCGAGCAGCAGGCGCACAGGATGCACTCGTAGAGGCCGTTGAGCTCTTCGCGGTCCTCCGGCGACTGCAGGCGCTCGCGTTCGGGCGGCGGGTCGTTGTTGATGAGATACGGGGTGATCGAGTGGTACTGCTTGAAGAACTGCGTCATGTCCACGATCAGGTCGCGGATCACAGGCAGGCCGGGCAGCGGGCGCAGCACGATCGGCTTGTCGGTCGGCAGCGCGCTGATGTCGGTCAGGCAGGCGAGGCCGTTGCGGCCGTTGATGTTGAGCGCATCGGAGCCGCAGACCCCTTCGCGGCAGGAGCGGCGGAAGGAGATCGAGTCGTCCTTGGCCTTGAGCTTGACCATGACGTCGAGCAGCTTGCGGTCGGTGGAGTCGACCTCCACCGCGATGTCCTGCATATAGGGCTTGGCGTCCTTCTCGGGATCGTAGCGGTAGATCTTGAATTGCAGCGTGCGGGTAGTCATTGCAGGAGCCTCATCAATACGCGCGGGTCTTGAGCGCGATGCTCTCGACGGTGAGCGGCGTCAATTTGACCGACTTGTAGTCGAGCCGGTTGCCCTCCTTGAACCACAGCGAGTGCTTGAGCCAGTTCTTGTCGTCGCGGCCGTTGGGATTGGCCGGCGTGTCCGGTGCATCGTCGCGCACGTGGGCGCCGCGCGACTCCTTGCGCGCCTCGGCGGAGACCATGGTCGCCACGGCCACCTCGATCAGGTTGTCGAGCTCGAGCGCCTCGACGCGCGCGGTGTTGAACACCTGCGACTTGTCGTGGATCTCGGTGCGCTGCACGTCCGTCTGCACCTCGAGGATCTTCTGCACGCCCTCCTTGAGCTTGTCGGCGAAGCGGAACACGCCGCAATGGTTCTGCATGGTGCGCTGGAGGGCCAGGCGCGTCTCGTACACACTTGCGCCGCCCTTCTGGTTGTTGAGGCGATCGAGGCGCGCCAGCGTCTTGTCGATCGATTCCTGGTGCAGCGGCTTGTGCGCCTTGGGCGACTTCTTCATCTCATCCACCGCCGACTCGCCGGCCGACTTGCCGAACACCAGCAGGTCGAGCAGCGAGTTGGTGCCGAGGCGGTTGGCGCCGTGCACCGAGGCGCAGGCGCATTCGCCCGCGGCGTAGAAGCCCGGCACGACGACGTTCTGGCTATTGCCCTGCGGCACCACCACCTGGCCGTGGTAGTTGGTGGGAATGCCGCCCATCTGATAGTGCGCGGTCGGCACCACCGGGATCGGTTCCTTCAGCGCATCGACGCCGGCGAACTGCAGGGCGATCTCATGGATGCCCGGCAGGCGCTTCATGATGGTCTCGGGCGGCAGGTGGGTGATGTCGAGCTGGACGAAGTCCTTGTGCGGACCGCAGCCGCGGCCCTCGTTGATCTCGGTCACCATGGCGCGCGAGACGACGTCGCGCGAGGCGAGGTCCTTGGCGTTCGGCGCATAGCGCTCCATGAAGCGCTCGCCGGAGCTGTTGCGCAGGATGCCGCCTTCGCCGCGCACGCCCTCGGTGATGAGCACGCCCGCACCGGCGACGCCGGTCGGGTGGAACTGCCAGAACTCCATGTCTTCCAGCGGGATGCCGGCGCGCGCCGCCATTCCCAGGCCATCGCCGGTATTGATGAAGGCGTTGGTCGAGCTGTAAAAAATGCGGCCGGCGCCGCCGGTCGCGAAAATCGTGGCCTTGGCATGGAACACGACGATCTCGCCGGTCTCCATGTCCATGGCCGTAACGCCGAGGACTTCGCCCTCCTCGTCGCGGATCAGGTCGAGCGCCTGCCATTCGACGAAGAACTGGGTGTTGGCCTTGACGTTGCGCTGGTACATCGCGTGCAGCATGGCGTGGCCGGTGCGGTCGGCCGCGGCGCAGGAGCGGCGCACCGGCTTCTCGCCGAAGTTCGACATATGGCCGCCGAACGGGCGCTGGTAGATCTTGCCCGCGTCGGTGCGGTCGAAGGGCATGCCGTAGTGCTCGAGTTCGACGACGACCTCGTTGGCCTTGCGGCACATGAATTCGATGGAGTCCTGGTCGCCGAGCCAGTCGGAGCCCTTGACGGTGTCGTACATGTGCCAGTGCCAGTGGTCTTCCTCGGAGTTGCCCAGCGAGGCGGCAACGCCGCCCTGCGCCGCGACGGTGTGCGAACGCGTCGGGAAGACCTTGGTGATGACGGCCGTCTTGAGGCCGGCTTCGGAAAGCTGGATTGCGGCGCGCAGACCGGCGCCGCCGGCGCCGACGATCACGGCGTCGAATTTACGAACGGTGTATTTCACGCGAGCCTCCAAATGATCTGGATCGCCCAGCCGGCGTAGCCGATCAGCGCCAGCAGGGTCAGCACGTGCAGGGTCAGGCGCACGGAAGCCGGTTTGACGTAGTCCATCCAGATGTCGCGGATGCCGACCCAGGCGTGGTAGCAAAGGCTGAGGATGAACAGGAAGGTGGCGAAGCGGACCAGGCCGTGCGACATCAGCGCGCGCCAGCCTTCGAAGCCATCCGCCATCGGGATGAGGAGGAGCATCAACAGGGTATAGAGGACCATGACGACGGCGGTGACGCGCTGCGCCAGCCAGTCCTTGAGCCCGTAGTGGGCTCCGACGACGATGCGGTTCATCAGTAGGCTCCCAGGAGTTTGAGGCCGAGGATCGCGGTCAACGTGAGGCTGACGGCCAGCACGGCGACGGCCGAGGCACGGGCCGGCTGCTTGTCGACGCCGATATGGATATCGATCAGCAGGATTCGGATGCCCATGCAGAAGTGATGCAGGAAGGCCCACAGCAGGCCGAGCAGGATCAGCTTGACCAGGGGATTGGCGAAAATGGCCTTCAGGGTCTCGATACTTTCTGTGGAACCGAGAGACAGTTGCAGCAGCCAGATGAGGAGCGGCAGCATCAGGAACAGGCCTGCCCCGCTGACGCGATGAAGGATCGAGGCCACGGCCGGCAGGGGCTGCTTGATCTCGAGAAGGTTCAGAAACTTAGGTCGCTGCTTTGATATTTCCGCCATGAACTGCACTCCCATTTGACGCGGCGCATGATAGAAACCCGATAAACGCCGCTTAAGACGCCAGCAAAATCAATAATTATAGGCCCGCACCCCAGGTCACCCTAACTCATTGAAATAGCAATGCTCCGCCGTCGAATACAATCCGCGACGCCACTCCACGGGCTTGTTTCCGTAGGTAAAGCTCACTCTTTCGACAGAAAGCAGCGGATTTCCTTCCGCAACGCACAACAACTCGGCCGTGGCCCGATCGGCGGCCACCGCGCGAATCCTCTCTTCGGCGCGCACCATCCGCACCCCGAAGCGCGACTCGAACAGGCTGTAGAGGCTTCCCTGCCACTCCTTGAGGAGGTCCAGGCTCAATCCGGTGAAGGTCTCGCCGGGCAGATAGATCTCGTCGACGACCACCGGCTTGGCGGAAAACTTGAGCAGGCGCCGCACGATGATGATGGGATCGCCGAGTTTGATGGCCAGCGTGCGCGCGGCCTCCTGTCCCGCCTTGGCGCGCCAGCATTCGAGCGGGATGCTGGTCGACTGCTCGATCTCGCCCTTGAGGGGGATGAGGCGCAGGAAGCGGAAGAAGGCGCGCGGATCGGAGTGCGACGCGACGAAGGTTCCCTTGCCCTGACGACGGAGCAGGAGGTTCTCGGCCGCCATCTCGTCGATGGCCTTGCGAACCGTGCCTTGGCTCACGTTGAACCGCGAAGCGAGTTCCATCTCGGACGGAATCGCCTCGCCCGGACGCCATTCGCCGGCTTCGAGCGCCTGGAGGATCAGGCCCTTGATCTGCCGGTAGAGCGGGCTGAAGGTCGGAGACTCTTTCGGGGACTCTTGTGCCATGGCGACGAATTGAAGCATAAAATTTCCTTGTCGTCTATACGGTGTCTTATGTCTTATATAAGATGTATGATCGTATTGACACGCCCAACTTAAGACGGATAGGATTGCGCCTCCGGCTGGCCGATGCCCCGCGTCGGGTTTGCATCAGGTCGCAGTCCGAGCTACCAACCAAATCAGTAAGGAGTCCATGATGGCCAAAGCCCCCGTTCGAGTCGCCGTGACCGGTGCCGCCGGACAAATCGGTTACGCGCTGCTGTTCCGCATCGCCAGCGGCGAAATGCTGGGCAAGGATCAGCCGGTGATCCTGCAGATGCTCGAACTGCCGATGGACAAGGCCCAGCAGGCCCTCAAGGGCGTCATGATGGAACTCGAGGACTGCGCCTTCCCGCTGCTCGCCGACATGATCGGCACTTCGGACCCGAAGGTCGCCTTCAAGGACGCCCAGCAGGCGCTGCTGGTCGGCGCCCGTCCGCGCGGCCCCGGCATGGAGCGCAAGGACCTGCTGCTCGAAAACGCCAAGATCTTCACGGCGCAAGGCAAGGCGATCGACGAAGTGGCCGCCCGCGACCTCAAGCTCATCGTCGTCGGCAACCCCGCCAACACCAATGCGCTGATCACCATGAACACCGCGAAGAGCCTGCCGAAGACCGCCTTCACGTCCATGATGCGCCTCGACCACAACCGCGCCGTGTCGCAGCTGGCCGCGCGCACCAAGGCCGCCGTGACCGACGTCGAGAAAATGGTGGTCTGGGGCAACCACTCGCCGACGATGTACCCCGACATCCGCTTCGCCACGGTCGCCGGCAAGGCGGCCCCGGCCCTGGTCAATGACGAAGCCTGGTACAAGAACGAGTACATCCCCAAGGTCGGCAAGCGCGGTGCCGCCATCATCGAAGCGCGCGGCCTTTCGTCCGCCGCCTCCGCCGCCAATGCCGCCATCGGCCACATGCGCGACTGGAACCTCGGCACCGACGGCAAATGGGTGACGATGGGCGTCGTCTCCGATGGCTCCTACGGCATCCCGGAAGGCATGATCTACGGCATGCCCTGCACCTGCGCCGGCGGCAAGTGGGAAATCGTCAAGGGCCTCGAAATCGACGCCTTCTCCCGCGAAAAGATGGACGCCACGCTCAAGGAACTCACCGAAGAGCGCGACGGCGTCAAGGACCTGCTCGGCTGATCGCGCACGGGCGGACGGCATGAGCGAATCCCGCATCCATCCCGCCCAAGCCCTCTACCGGGGCGCCGGAAAGCCGTTCCCGGCGCTGCCCGCCTGCGAGCACTATGCGGGCAGCGAAAAGCTGATCCGCAAGGCGCTGCAGATCCAATCCGAACTCGGGCCCATCTTCGACGTCACGGCCGACTGCGAGGATGGCGCACCGGCGGGCCGCGAACGCGAGCACGCCGAGATGGTGGCGGCGCTGGTCATGAGCGACGCCAACCGTTTCCATCGCCTTGGCGCCCGCATCCACGACGTCCGGCACCCCGCCTGGCGCGACGACCTAGCGACGCTGATCGGCAAGGCCGGCCAGCGGCTCGCCTACGTCGTGCTGCCCAAGGCCGACTGCGCCGACGACGCCCTCGAGCAGATCAGCGCCCTGAACGACCAGCGCAAGGCTGCCGGCATCGGGCGCGAGATTCCCGTGCATGTCCTGATCGAGACGCCGCGCGCGCTGCACGAAGCGTGGCAGATCGCTGCCCTGCCCGGCGTCGAATCGATCGACTTCGGACTGATGGACTTCGTCAGCGGCCACCACGGCGCCATTCCCGACGCCGCCATGCGCTCGCCCGGCCAGTTCGAGCATCCGCTGGTGCGGCGCGCCAAGTGCGAGATCGCCGCCGCGGCGCTCGGCAACGGCGTCGTGCCCTCGCACAACGTCACCACCGAGATTCGCGACGTGGCCGTCGTGCGCAACGACGCGCTGCGGGCCCGCGAGGAATTCGGCTTCCTGCGCATGTGGAGCATCCATCCGTCGCAGATCGAACCGATCGTCGAGGCCATGCGCCCCGACTTCGGCGACGTCGACGATGCCGCGGAACTTCTCATCGAAGCCCAGGACGCCGAATGGGGCCCGATCCAGCGCGCCGGCAAGCTGCATGACCGCGCCTCCTACCGCTATTACTGGGAACTGCTTTGCCGCGCCCGCGCCACGGGCATGGCGATCCCCGCAGAAGCCCGCCACCGCTTCTTCAACGCCTAACCCCAAGGACACACCATGCTGGAAGCCTACCGTGCCCATGTCGCCGAGCGCGCCGCCCTCGGCATTCCGCCCCTGCCGCTTTCCAAGCAGCAGACCGTCGACCTCGTCGCCCTGCTGAAGAACCCGCCCAAGGGCGAGGAGGCCACGCTCGTCGAACTGCTGACCTACCGCGTGCCGGCCGGCGTCGATGACGCCGCCGAAGTGAAGGCGAAGTTCCTCGCCGCCGTCGCGAAAGGTGAAGAGAAATGCGCGCTGGTGTCGCGCGAAAAAGCCACCGAACTGCTCGGCACGATGCTGGGCGGCTACAACGTCAAGCCGCTGATCGACCTGCTCGACGATGCGGCGGTCGGCGCCATCGCCGCGACCGGCCTCAAGGGCACGCTGCTGATGTTCGACTACTTCCACGACGTCGCCGAGAAGGCCAAGGCCGGCAACGCCAACGCCAAGTCGGTGATGCAGTCGTGGGCCGACGCCGAGTGGTTCACCTCGCGTCCCGAAGTGCCGCAGTCGCTGACGGTCACCATCTTCAAGGTCACGGGCGAGACCAACACCGACGACCTCTCCCCGGCGCCCGATGCCTGGAGCCGTCCCGACATTCCGCTGCACGCGCTGGCGATGCTGAAGAACCCGCGCCCCGGCATCGATGCCGACAAGGCCGGCGAACGCGGCCCGATCAAGCAGCTCGAAGGCCTCAAGGCCAAGGGCAACCTCGTCGCCTACGTCGGCGACGTCGTCGGCACCGGCTCCTCGCGCAAGTCCGCCACCAACTCGGTGCTGTGGTTCACCGGCGAAGACATCCCGTTCGTTCCGAACAAGCGTTTCGGCGGCGTCTGCCTCGGCAGCAAGATCGCCCCGATCTTCTACAACACCATGGAAGACGCCGGCGCGCTGCCGATCGAGCTCGACGTGAACAAGATGGACATGGGCGACGTCGTCGAACTGCGTCCCTATGAGGGCAAGGCGCTGAAGAACGGCGCAGTGATTTCGGAATTCAAGGTCAAGTCCGACGTTATCTTCGACGAAGTGCGTGCCGGCGGCCGCATTCCGCTAATCATCGGCCGCGGCCTCACCGCCAAGGCGCGCGAAGCGCTCGGCCTCGCCCCCTCCACGCTGTTCCGCGTGCCCGGCGCTCCGGCCGACACCGGCAAGGGCTACTCGCTGGCGCAGAAGATGGTCGGCCGCGCCTGCGGCCTGCCGGAAGGCAAAGGCATCCGCCCGGGAACGTATTGCGAACCGAAGATGACCTCGGTCGGCTCGCAGGACACCACCGGCCCGATGACCCGCGACGAGCTCAAGGACCTCGCCTGCCTCGGCTTCTCCGCCGACCTGGTGATGCAGTCCTTCTGCCACACCGCCGCTTATCCGAAGCTGGTCGACGTCAAGACCCACCGTACCCTGCCCTCCTTCATCACGGCGCGCGGCGGCATCTCGCTGCGCCCCGGCGACGGCGTGATCCATTCCTGGCTCAACCGCTTCCTGCTGCCGGACACCGTCGGCACCGGCGGCGACAGCCACACGCGCTTCCCGATCGGCATTTCCTTCCCCGCCGGCTCCGGCCTCGTCGCCTTCGCCGCCGCGACCGGCGTCATGCCGCTCGACATGCCGGAATCCGTGCTGGTGCGCTTCAAGGGCAAGCTCAACCCCGGCATCACGCTGCGCGACCTGGTCAACGCCATCCCCTACTACGCGATCAAGCAGGGCCTGCTGACGGTCGAGAAGAAGGGCAAGAAGAACATCTTCTCCGGCCGCATCCTCGAGATCGAAGGCTTGCCGGACCTCAAGGTCGAACAGGCTTTCGAGCTGACCGACGCCTCCGCCGAGCGCTCCGCCGCCGGCTGCTCGGTGCGCCTCAACCGCGAGCCGATCGTCGAGTACCTGCGTTCGAACATCACGCTGATGAAGTGGATGATCGCCGAAGGCTACGAGGACAAGCGCACGCTGGCCCGCCGCATCAAGGCCATGGAGGAGTGGATCGCCAACGGCAAGCTGTTGGAACCCGATGCCGACGCCGAATACGCCGCCGTGATCGAGATCGACCTCGCGGACGTGAAAGAGCCGATCCTCGCCTGCCCCAACGATCCGGACGACGTGAAGCTGTTGTCCGACGTCGCCGGCGACAAGATCGACGAAGTCTTCATCGGCTCGTGCATGACCAACATCGGCCACTTCCGCGCCGCCGGCAAGGTACTGGACGGCAAGACCGACATCCCGACGCGCCTGTGGATCGCCCCACCCACCAAGATGGACGCCATGATCCTCAACGAGGAAGGCTACTACTCGGTGCTCGGCAAGTCCGGCGCGCGCATGGAAATGCCCGGCTGCTCGCTGTGCATGGGCAACCAGGCACAGGTCCGCAAGGGCAGCACGGCCGTGTCGACCTCGACGCGCAACTTCCCGAACCGCCTCGGCATCGACACCCGCGTGTATCTGTCGTCGGCGGAACTCGCCGCGGTGTGCGCGCTGATGGGCAAGATTCCGACGGTGGCCGAGTACATGGAGCAGGTCCAGGCGGTCAACGCCAAGGCCGCCGAGGTGTACCGCTACATGAACTTCGACCAGATCGCCGAGTTCAAGGAAGTCGCCGACGGCGTGACGGCCTAGTCTTCAGCGGTTCCGACTGCCCCGCACTCGTGCGGGGCTTTTTTACATCTCGATGTAAGGCCGCCAGTAGCGCGGAAAACGCGGGATGCCATCCCGCGTCAATTCCTGGAAGCGATAGACGACGATCGCGCCCAGCGCGGGCGGCGTGTTGCGCACTGCATCGCTGAGGCCCGACCCCACGCGGAACAGCTTGCCGTCCTCGGTGAGCAGCCGCAGCGCGCCGACCTTGCCGGCAAGCCGGCCGCGACCCGGCTCGTAGCCCACCACCATCGCCTCGGCATCGCGCCACGGCTTGAGCTTGAAGAGATCGCCGCTGCGGCC
>DASVZI010000081.1:0-7397 GCA_036391735.1 Rhodocyclaceae bacterium | reverse complement strand
CAACGCCGCTACCAATCGGCCTTCCTCGTCATCCTCTAGTCGGCGATCTCGGCCAGGTGGCTGCGGCGGGCGGCGTATGCCGCTAACCGGGTTCTCGATGGCTATCATCAATTCCTTGCGCGCCCAGTTGATAACCGCACTGATGATGTTGAGTTCGCGGTTCACCGTACTGCCGGCGCACCCGTCCGCTACCCGGCGATCCCTCCAGTTAGCGAGGACGAGCGGCGACAAAGCCGACAGCTTATATTTAGCGAGCTCGTCGCGCTGCAAGGTTGCGATTCGCAGCTTTTCAATGTCTCCGCCGCGTTTCGTTGGCGTCACATCCTTGGCGTAGCGGTCGAGCAGCGAGTACAGGGTAGTGGAATCCGCGCTGGTTCGATCCCTCCAGGCGCCGCTATCCATGTCTGCTTCTTGGGCTCGCGCCCACTCTATGGCCTTGGCTTTGCGAGGGAAGGTCTCGGATTGGTGCGGGTAGCCATTACGCCTTATCTTGACCTGGTAGCCGGTGATCTTCCCTGCCTTGTTCTTTCGTGGGGTTATCGTCGCCATGAATGTCCGGGGCTGTCCCCGATGTGTCCCATTATGGCGATGATATCATCGGAAAACACCATGTATAGGGCGTCTATTTTACCATTCACACGGCAGGGGTCACTGGTTCGATCCCAGTACCGCCCACCAAAGCCATCCCATCCCGGATTTTCCGCAGCATCAGGCACAACTTGGCCGCCAGGCCAAGCTCGTCGCGTTCGTCCAGCCGCTACCGCGGCATTCTCTAATTTCTGTCTTGACAGAAACAAGTGAATGCATATACTGGCGCCATGAAGCTGACGCCGATCTCCGAACGATTCATCCTCCACTGGGGCGAAATGGGCGCGCGCTGGGGCGTCAATCGCACCGTGGCGCAGATCCACGCGTTGCTCTACCTGTCGGAGCATCCGCTGCCTGCGGATGAAATCGCCGAGACGCTGTCCGTGGCGCGCTCGAACGTCAGCAACAGCCTCAAGGAACTGCTGTCCTGGCGGCTGGTTAAGGTCGTCCATGTAATGGGGGATCGCCGCGACCATTTCGACACCTCGAAGGACGTGTGGGAGCTTTTCAAGCTCATCGTGGCGGGCCGCAAGCAGCGCGAGGTCGATCCGACCCTGGCGGTGCTCTGCGAGTTCCTGGCGAGCCCCGAACTGAAGAAGGAAGCGGCGGGGACGCGCAAGCGCATCGAGGAGACGCAGCAATTCATCCAGGTCCTGACCCAATGGTCCGACGAGATGCTGCGTCTCGAGCCGGAGACCCTGATGAAGGTATTGAAGCTCGGCGCGCGCATCCGCGGCCTGGTGCGGCGCGAGGCGAAGACGTAGCAGGCGGCATTTTTTTGTCCTTATGTTTCTCTTGTGACAGAAATTACTGACGGTTAAGGAGGCGACATGGACCTGAACGCGTACCCCCTGGAATTCCTCTACGACGGCGAATGCCGCATCTGCCGGTTCGACGTGGCCCGCCTGCGGCGTGCCGACCGCCATGGCCGCCTGACGTTCGTCGACGTGGCGGCCCCGCACTTCGATCCGAGTCCCTACGGACGCGCCCGTGAAGACTTGCTGGCGCGCATCCACGCCCGCCGTGCCGACGGGCGAATCGTCGAAGGACCCGAAGTCTTCCGGCTCGCGCTGGAGGCCGTCGGCCTCGGTTGGGCCGTGGCGCCGACGCGCTGGCCGGTCCTCGACCCAATGACTGAAGGCGCCTACCGCTGGTTCGCCCGCAACCGGATCGTTCTTTCGCGCCGCTTCGGCGGCATCTTTGCGCGGCTGACGCCGGTCTGCGACGGCGACGTCTGTCAGCGCCGGCCATAGGGGGCGACCATGAAGGTCCTTCTGTGCGGCGCGGACGGATTCCTCGGCCGCCATATTGCTGCGGCACTCGTGGCGCGGGGCCACCAGGTGGTGCGGGGCGTTCGCCGCGCGCGACTGCCGGGCGACGTCCTGATCGACTACCGCATCGACACGGCGGCGGAAATCTGGGAAGCGCGTATGCCAGGCATCGACGTCGCGATCAACGCTGTCGGCATCCTTCGCGAGTCGCGGTCCGGCGACTTCGACCTGATCCACCATCGCGCGCCGGCCGCGCTGTTCGAGGCCTGTCGGCGGGCGGGCATTCGCGCCATCCAGCTCTCCGCGCTGGGAACAACGGCGACCGCCTATCTGTCCAGCAAGCGGGCTGCGGACCAGGCGCTGCGAAGCCTGCTGGGCGAGCAGGGCGTCGTGCTTCGTCCCGGACTCGTATTCGGGAACGACGGGGATTCGACGCGCTTCTTCCTGATGATGGCGAGCTTGCCCGTGCAGGGCGACCTGCGCGGTGCCGGCGACGTTCAGCCGATACATGTCGATGACGTGGCGGCGCTTGTGGTGCGCGTGGCGGAAGGTGCGCGGGTGGCAGGCGGCATCCTGGAAGCGCCGGGACCGCGACGCTTGGGCTACCGCGAATGGATGGCGACATACCGCGATGGTCTCCAACTGGCGCCACCACTCCGAATCCCGCTGCCGGCGTGGGCAATGGCAGCAACGGCCCGCCTGGCCGGGCTCGTTCCGGGGTCGCTGCTGACGCCTGACACCTGGGCCATGCTGCGCGCCGGCAACACCGGAGACCCGGGGCCGGCGCAGGCGCTCCTCGGGCGCCGGCTGACGCCTCCCCATCGCTTCGTAGCCGCCGAGGCGGCCGAGTGGCTCCGGCTGCGCGCCTTGGCGCAATGGCGCCGTCCGCTGTTCATCGTCGTCCTGGCGTTGATCTGGCTGGCCTCGGCCCTCTTGTCCGCGGGCATCTTCCCCGTGGCGTCGAGCCTGGCATTGCTGGCGCCCTTCGGCCTGTCCGGCCCGGCCGCCATGGCGGTGCTTGCGCTGGCCATCGTCGCCGACCTTTCCATGGCGGCGCTCACCGTTTGGCGCCCGGGCCGCCGGCTGTGGCAGGCGCAGATCGCACTGATCGTCGGCTACTCCCTTCTGGTTGCCTGGAAGCTGCCGATGTTCCTGATCCATCCGTTCGGACCGATTCTCAAGAACCTGGCCGTGATCGTCCTGCTCGTCGAACTCTGGGCTGAGGAGCGGAAACCATGAGTACCTACCTGATCGTCAAATGGCTGCATATCGTTTCGTCGGTGGCCATGGTCGGCACCGGCTTCGGTACCGCGTTCTACCTGTTCTTCGCCAACCGCAGCGGAAACGTCCAGGCGATCTCGGTGGTCAGTCGTCTCGTGGTCCGCGCCGACACCTGGTTCACCTTCCCGGCGGTGATCTTCCAGCCGCTGTCGGGGTTGTGGCTGATGCGCGAGGCCGGTTGGCCGCTGGACACCGTTTGGATCGCCGCCGCGATCGGCCTATACCTGCTTGCCGGCGCCTGCTGGCTTCCGGTCGTCTGGCTGCAGATCCGCTTGCGCGATCTCGCCGCTGCAGCGGCGGCCGATGGTACAGCCTTGCCACCCCTCTATTGGCGCTATGCGAGATGGTGGGAATGGCTCGGATATCCGGCCTTCTTCGCCATGGCCGTCGTCTTCTTTCTCATGGTCGTGAAGCCCCTGTAGCGGCAGCGGCAAGGGGAAAGCTCGGTAAACTGCTCGCATTCTCCTGCCACCACACCTGACCGCCATGCCGGATTGCTGTTCTTCCTGCGACTCGGCGCGCCCCGCACGGAGCGTTTCCGATCTGCGCTGGGCGCTTCGCCTCGAAACCTGGACCATCGCCTGGATGGTCGTGGAGGCGGCCGCTTCGATCGGCGCCGGCATCGCCGCGAGCAGCCTGCTGCTGCTTGCCTTCGGCGCCGACAGCATCATCGAACTGATCTCGGGCTGCGTGCTCTACGCCCGCCTCCGGCACGAGTATCGCGGCGACCACGTGAGCGAGGCCGCGCTCGAGGCGCTGGAGCGAAGGACCGGACGGATCGCCGGCTACCTGCTGTACGCCTTGTCCGTCTATGTCGTGGTGCAGGCGATCTGGGGGCTCACGCATCGGCACGAGGCCGAGACGTCGTTGCTCGGCATGGCGATCGCCGTCGTCGCCGCGGTCGGGATGCCGATCCTCGCCAAGGCGAAGATCCGCGCGGCCGACAGGATCGGCAGCCCGGCCCTGCGCGCCGACGCCATGGAGACCTTCACCTGCGGCTACCTTTCCTGGGTGCTGCTCGGCGGACTCGCCGCCAACGCGCTGCTCCATTGGTGGTGGCTCGATTCGGTCGTCTCGCTGTTCGTCGTTCCCCTGCTGCTGCGCGAAGCCAGGGAGGCGATCACCGGGCAATGCAGTTGCCATTGAGGAGGGGCGCGACGATGACCGATAGCTCTGCTTGCGCAACGGTTGAAACCGAACTCCGCAACGCGATGGCGGCCACCAAGTGCCATCGCTGCGGATGCTTCCAGGATGCCGTCACCAGCTTCGGGGGCTCCGCAGCGCTGAAGGCCAGGCTTCCGGAACTGCTCAACGAGGCGCTACGGTTGTTCGAACCGAAACGCTACGATTGTCTCGGCTGCGAGGTCTGCTGGCCGGCAGCGGCGGCCAACGCCGCGGCGGAGATCGATCCCGTCCTGGCCGAAGCCAGCCGTTGCGCCGCGGCGCCGCCCGTCGTGCGCGAGGGGTGGCCGCCCTTGCCCGGCGACTATCGGGCGTTGCGCTTCCAGGCCCCGGTAGCAGTCTGCACGCTGCACTCGGACACGTTGGCGGCGAAGCTCGCCGGTGCGCGTCCGCCCGCCATGAGTATCGTCGGATCGCTGCATACCGAGAACCTGGGCATCGAGCACATCGTCCGGAATCTGCTGCCGAATTCCAACATCCGTTTCCTCGTCGTTTGCGGCGAAGACACGCGCAAGTCCGTCGGCCACCTTCCGGGCCAGTCGCTCGTCAGCCTGCTGCGCGAGGGGCTGGACGAAAGCGGACGCATTCGCGGTGCCCAGGGCAAGCGTCCCGTCATCAGGAACGTGAGCGCCGGCGAGATCGAGGTCTTCCGGCGGCGCATCGAAGTCGTGGACCTCATCGGGGAAACGAACCTCGAGGCCATCGCTGCCGCCATCGCCGAAGCGGCGGCACGCGACCCGGGGCCCGACGCCAGCGCGCCGGCGGAGAGCTTCCATCCTGCGGTCGAGCAGGCGGTCGAGGCGAAGCGGCTGGTCGTCGATCCGGCCGGCTACGTCGTCGTCTATCCCGATCGCTTGCGCAGCCGTCTGGTGCTCGAGCATTACTCCAATGCGGGGGTGTTGACGAAGATCCTGGAGGGTCCCACGCCCGCGGCGATCTATGGCTCGGCGATCGCCGCCGGGCTCATCAGCCGCCTCGACCATGCCGCCTACCTGGGGCGGGAACTGGCGCGCGCGGAAGCGGCACTGCGGGATGGCGGCGACTACGTTCAGGACAAGGCCCCGGGCAGCGGCGACGAGGAAGCGGGACAGCCGGCGCCGGCGTCCTGCGGCTGTTCGGGGCCGTGCCACTAGTTCAGCGGAGCGCGCCGAGCACGTAGCCGGCCACGTAGGCGCCGGCCAGCAGCGCCAATATCAGCGCGATGCCGAGTTCGAGCACGCGCGGCGGAACATGCTTCTGGGTGCGGGCGCCGAGGTACATGCCGGCCAGGCCGCCCAGCCCGAACAGCGCGCCCAGCGCCCAGTCCGGCTGCGTCGCGATGCCCGGCGGCGCGGGCAGGAACTGGTAGATCGCCACGCCGGCCACGGACGTCACCAGGGTGCCGAACAGCGCTGCGCCGGCTACGCCGTGGACCGGCAGGCAAAAGACCGCGACCAGGATCGGCGCCATGATCGATCCGCCGCCGATGCCATAGGCGCCGCCGATCACGCCGACCACCAGCGCCAAGCCGAAGACCGCGCCCAGGCGTGCCCTGCCGTTCCCTCCTGCCGGCGGATTGGTGCCTGGATGCCGCTTGCCGACCAGCTTCAGGGCGAGCCAGAGCAGCACCGCGCCGACGAACAGCTTGAAGGCGCGCGGGTCCAGCAGCCAGTTGAGGCGCAGCCACCACCCGGCGAGCAACCCGGGCAGCGTGCCGGCGGCGACGATCCAGGCCAGGCGCCAGTCCATGCGGTCCTCTCGCACATAGCGCCAGACGCCGCCGGGAATCGCGACGAGGTTGTAGACCAGGTTCGTCGCCGATACGGAGGGCGCCACATAGCCGAGCACGCTCATCTGGAAGGGCAGCAGCAGGAAGGCGCCCGACACGCCGACCATCGAGGTGAAGAAGGAAATGGCGAGGGCCACCAGCGGCGGCAGCCAGAGCGGAACGACGATGCCCGAGGCTTCAAACAGCATTGCCGCCGAAGATCCGCATATGCAATCCAGTCCCCGTCATGTTCCCGACGAGCCTGAATTATGACGCCAAAGGCGTGCCGTGCTCGGCGTCGGCGATTATGCCGCATGATGGGCGCGCATGCCGGGCATGCCGCGAAGTCGCTTGCAGACGACGCGCACTCCAATCAGAATCGAGCGACCGAATACCATGAGATGGGACGATCATGAAGCAGGAGCAGATTTCCGAGGTGCGCAGGTCGGCGGAGGATTCGTTCGCCTCCGGCCTCTATTGCGCCGAGAGCGTGTTGCTTGCCCTGGCGGACGCGCAAGGGATCGAGTCCGAACTTCTTCCCCGCATGGCGACCGCCTTCTGCAGCGGCATGGCGAGGACCTGCGGCACCTGTGGCGCGCTCACCGGGGCGATGATGGGCGTCAGCCTGGCGTTGGGGCGCGCATCGGCGGCCGATTCCGTTCAACCCTCCTATGCCGCCACCCAACGCCTGGTCCGGGAATTCGAGACCGAGTTCGGCAGCCGCGACTGCCATACCCTGCTGGGCGGATGCGACCTGAACACGCCGCAGGGCCAGGCAAGGTTCAAGGAGCAGAAGCTCGGGCAGTACTGCCTGCGGTTCACCGGGAAGGCTGCCGAGATCGCCGCGCGGATCATCGGCGACAGCAAGGGCTGAAAGGGGTCGGCTTGCCGACCGACGTCCTATTTGAGGCGCAGGGAGTAGCCCTCGGCCTGCGGCTCGCCTGACTTGCCGCCGGCTTTCTCGACGAGGGAAATGTCGGCGATCCTCATCCCGCGGTCCACAGCCTTGCACATGTCGTAGATGGTCAGCAAGGCGATGCCGACGGCGGCCAGCGCCTCCATCTCGACGTCCGTCGTGTCCGACGTATGGGCGACCGCGTCGCAATGCACCGCCGTGTTTTCGGCGTCCAGGGTGAATTCCACGACGAGGTGCGTGAGCAGTACCGGGTGGCAGAGGGGGATCAGGTCGGCCGTGCGCTTGGCGCCCTGGATGGCGGCCAGGCGGGCGACGCCGAGGACATCGCCCTTGCCGAGGTTCCCCAGTTGTATGAGCATCAGCGTGGCCGGCGCCATGCGCAGCGTGCCGCGGGCGTGCGCCAGGCGGCGCG
>DASVZI010000080.1:0-52685 GCA_036391735.1 Rhodocyclaceae bacterium | reverse complement strand
ACGTATCTCTGGTGGACCGGTTGTGACGCCAGTCGCATCGCCGGGTAGCTAAATACGGAAGAGATAACCGCTGAAAGCATCTAAGCGGGAAACTCGCCTCAAGATGAGATATCCCGGGGGTTCAACCCCCCTGAAGGGTCGTGGAAGACCACCACGTTGATAGGTCAGGTGTGGAAGCGCAGTAATGCGTTAAGCTAACTGATACTAATTGCCCGTGCGGCTTGACCCTATAACCTTGAGTTTCAACTCAGGGTGCACCGCGTAACGCAATCACCCCCATCCCTTTACTTCTTCCGATCAGCTGCACGACTCACCGCAGCTGCAACAGTTTCAGTCTGGTGTCCATAGCGAGGCGGAACCACCCCTTCCCTTCCCGAACAGGACCGTGAAACACCTCCGCGCCGATGATATTGCACACTACGTGCGAGAAAGTAGGTCAACGCCAGACTTCCCCTTGCTCTACCAAACGCCCCGTAAGGGGCGTTTGCGTTTCTGCCGTCCTAAACCAGAAAGTTGCGAATGGCGCCGATTACCTGGTCGGGCGCGCTGACATGCGGCAAATGCCCCTCGGCGTCGATCAGGGCGAGCTGCGCGCCGGCGATGTGATCGCGCAGGTAGCAGGCGACTTCGAACGGCACGGCCATGTCGTTGCGCGCCTGAATCACGAGCGTTGGACAGCGCACCTTCGAAAGCTCGGACCGATGATCGGACTGGAAGATCGAACAAAGAACCGTGAGCGCACGATCAGGCGGGATCGATTTCAAGGCTTCGGCGAAGTCAAGCGCCAGGTCCGGGCGTCCGGCGTTGCGCATCATCGCCGGCGCGAATCGATCGGCCCATTGCCCGTAGTCGGTCATCACCGCCGAATAAATCCGGTCCAGATCCTCCTTGGCGAAGCCGCCGCGGTAGCCCTCGCCGTCGAGGTAACGCGGTGACGCGCCGACGAGGACAAGTGCGGAAAAGCGCTGCGGTTCGTTGACGGCGGCCAGGAGCCCCATCATGGCGCCGGCCGAATGCCCGACGAGCACGACGTCGGTGAGATCGAGGGCCTGGGCGATTGCAGCCACGTCGCTTGCGTAAGCATGCAGGTTCAAATAGCTGCTTTGCGGGAATTCGGCGTCCTTGCCGATCCCGGCATTGTCGAAGGTGACGACGCGGAACGACGTAGAGAACTTGGCTGCCACTCTCTGCCAGGCGGATCCGTCCGTTCCGAATCCATGAACGAATAGCAGCGGACGACCGCTGGGCACCCCCGTCACCTCGACGCGATGGCGGGAAACGATGTCGCTGGTTCGCATTGACGACCCCCGCAGCATATGCCGACATCCGCTCAGGCAGCCGACGACAGCGTTCGTTCCATCGGGGTTACTGCCTGTCGGCAGGTGCTTCCCTATACCGGATCAAACTCGTAGCCCAGATTCCGGACCTCCGCTTCCATGATCGACATCGCGGCGGCGACGTCGGCCGGCTTGCCGCGCGCGCCGAGTTCGACATGGCGGCGAAGCGTTTCATTGCCGAAGCAGGGCAGGCTGAAGACGACCAGGCCGGGGAAGTCCGCCTCGATTCGGCGCATCAGATCGAGCAGGCGCCCCTCCATGCCGTCCCAGACGCGAATCGCCCGCTCGCTCTCCTGGACGGCATTGAAGCGCTCGCGGTAGTAGGCCTCGAGCACCCAGTCGACCATCGGCCACGCCATCTCGGGGAAACCGGGTACGAAATGATGGTCGCCGAGCGAGAAACCGGGAATGCGGTTGAACGGATTCGGGATGATGCGGCTGCCCACGGGGAAATGACCGAGTTCGAGGCGCGCCGGAATGACGGGCTGGTTGGTTTCCTCCATACGAGCGCGGATTTCGCGCTCGGCATCCGGGTGTAGCGCAAGCGCGACCCCGGCCGCCGCCGCGGCGGCTTGACGCGTGTGGTCGTCGGGCGTGACCCCGATGCCGCCGAAGCTGAAAACGACGTCGCTGCCAGCCAGGGTGCGGCGGAAAGTCTCGATCAGCCGTGCGCGGTCGTCACCGATGTACTGCACCCAATCGAGATGCAGCCCCCGCTTTCCCATCAGCTCGACCAGCTTGGCGAAGTGCCCGTCGCGGCGTTTGCCGCGGACGATCTCGTCGCCAATGATGACGGCGCCCCAGCCGCCGTGAATTCCAATTCCCATTTCCCTATCTCGCAACGATATGCGGCAGCAGCAGCCATGACAGCAGCCAGGAGATGGCGCTGTAGACGATGGCGCCGAAGAATCCCGCCCAGAACCCGGCCACCGCAAAGCCCGGAACCATCGACCCGACGAACCAAAACAGAAGCCCATTGATTACCAGGATGAACAGGCCCAGCGAAAGCAAGGTGACCGGCAAGGTCAGGAACACCAGCACCGGGCGGATCAACGTATTCACCAGGCCAAGCACCAGCGCGGCGACCAGCGCCGCGCCGAAACTCGAAATCTCGATCGAAGGCATCAGCAGCGCCACCGCCAGTAGCGCCACGGCGTTGATGATCCAGGTCAGCAGCAATCTCACGTCGGCGTCCTTAGCAAGCAGATGAGCCAATCATAGTTCCACTCCGCTCTCGCGCCGCAGGCTGCGCAGCGCGGAGAGGCCAAGGTGCACGAACACCAGCGCCGTGTAGGCGGGCGCCAGCAGGTTGACGATGGGGATGTGCGCCGCCAGGGCGGTGCCTAGCCCGGCGCCCCAGAACCGCATCCGCGAGCCGGCGATCAGTGTCCGCAACTCGCTTCTCGTCGCATGTTCCGCAAGCGCATCGAACCGGAAGGTCCGCTGGTCGAACCAGGCCGTCCACAGCATCGGCAGCACCAGCACTGCACCGGGAATCAGCAGCAGCGGCAGGGTCACCAGCCAGCCGACGACGAAGATCCCGGTGGCCGCCAGGGTGTTGCCGAGGCTGCCCCAGAAGGCGTTCTCGCCGTGCCTGAGCACGTCCGGGTAGTCGCGCGCCGCGACCAGAGTCAGCATGCGCGGCAAGCCGATGACCGCCACCAGCAGCAACGCAGTGGCGTACACCAATGAGCCGAAGGCGGCGAGCAGCAGGAATACCGCGGCCCAATGGGCAAGCCAGGGCCACAGCGACCAGGCGAAGCTCGGCAGGGTGTTGGTGATCAAGTCGATGCCCTGCTGCCAGACGGAGAACGCGACGAAGCCCCAGATCACCAGCGCGGCGATCGGCGGCCACAGCGCTTGCCAAAGGATCGACCCGCGCGTCAGGTCGCGCGCCGCCTTGGTGAGCGCAGCAAAGACTTCAAGCACGAGGTCTCCCTTCCCACATCTTCAGGAGTCGCTTCACCGAGACCGGCGACGGCGTCCTCAGTTCCTGGGCGAACAGCGCCACGCGCAGTTCCTCCAGCAGCCAACGGAATTCTTCCAGAAACGGATCGATGACGCCCGACTTTCGCATTGCCGCCTGTTCGCGCTCGAACGGTTTCGCCAGGCCTTGCCAGTCGCCCATCTGGCGTGCGTCGCGGGCGGCGTCGGCCCGCGCCTTGTCGAGGCGCAGCGACGCCGCTTTGAGATAACGGGGCAGATGGGCCAGGCGCTCGAACGGCGTCACGGCGACGAACTGCTTCGGCAGCAGCGCCGCCAGCTGGGCCGAGATGTCGGCGCAGGCCTGCGGGAAGCCCTTGTTTGCCCCCGCCAGCTTCTTCTGCAGCGCCGCGTGTTCGGTCAGGATGGTCGTCAGCAGCCGCCCGATCTCCTGCGCCACCAGGGTCACCTTGCCCTTGGCGGCGGTTGCGCGCGCCTCGAAGTCCCGCCGCGTGGTGGGCAGCGGATCGCCCATGCAGGTGCGGTCGAGCGTCGCCGCGACGATCTGCTCCTTGAGCTCGCTCTCCGTGCCCAGCGGCATGTAGAGCAGCCCCAGCTCGCGCGGGAGGCTCTTGTCGATGAACTTCACCTGCTCGCGCAGTGCCAGCGCAAACAGCCGGCGCAGCCCCTGGCGATGGCGCGCCGCGGCCTTGTCCTCAGTGTCGAAGGCGCGCAGCGAGACCGAGTCGCCTTCGTCCACCAACGCCGGGAAGCCGACGACGCCGCGCCCGCTCACCTTCACTTCCAGCAACTCCGGCAGGTCCCCGAAGGTCCATGACGTCAGTCCCGTCAATTCTCCTTCGGCGGCCTCACCCTTGACCTCGGCCTTGGCGAACGTCTCTTCGACGCGTCCGCCGTACTCGGCGCGCAGCTCGGCGAGCGAGCGCGCGAGCGCCAGCGTGCCGCCATGCTCGTCGACCAGTCGGAAGTTCATCAGCAGATGCGGCCGCAACTCGCCGAGGCGGAAGGCATCGAGCGGCAGCTTGAGCGCAATGCGCTCCTCGACGAAGCGCGTCAGCGCGCGCACCAGCGGCTCATCCTGGTCGTGTTCGCCGTCGCAGAAGGCGTCGGCGGAGGCGTCGAGCGGCTGCAGCCGGTGGCGATACTTCTGGGGCAGCGTCTTCATCAGCGCGATGATCTTCTCGCGCAGCAGTCCCGGCACCAGCCACTCGCAGCGATTGGCCGGCACTTGGTTCAGATGGGTCAGCGGCAGGGAAAGCGTCACGCCGTCGTCGGCGGCGCCGGGGTCGTGCTTGTAGGCAAGCTTGTACTTCTGGCCGCGGTGCTCCAGTGCATGCGGGAAGGTCTCGGTCGTGATGCCGGCCGCCTCATGCCGCATCAACTGCTCGCGTTCGAGATAAAGAAGCTTGGGCTCCTTCTGCTCGGCCTCCCGCCGCCAGCGGTCGAATGCCGCCAGCGTCGTGATGTCGGGCGGAAGCTTGGCGTCGTAGAAGGCGAAGATCAGCTCGTCGTCGACCAGCACGTCGGGGCGGCGCGACTTGTGCTCGAGGTTCTCGATCTCGCGCAGAAGCTTGCGGTTGTGTTGGAAGAACCGCCACTTGTTCGCCCAGTCCTCGCCGACCTCGCCCTGCACCAGTGCCGAGCGGATGAGGATCCCGCGCGCCAGCTTGACGTCTGCCGCAGACGCCTTGGCGCCGCCGAACAGCACGCGCCGCTTGCCGTGCAGCAGCAGTCCGTGCAGTGTGACGCGCTCCCACGCCACCACTTGCCCGCCACCCTTTTCCCAGTGCGGCTCGAAGACGTGGCGCCGCACCAGATGGGCGCCCACGCTCTCCAGCCACTCCGGCTCGATCTTCGCCACGCAGCGCGCGAACAGCCGCGAGGTCTCGACGATCTCGGCGGCGACGATCCAGCGGCCGGCCTTCTTGACCAAAGGCGAGCCGGGGTGGATGAAGAAGCGGATCTCCCGCGGCCCGCGATAGAACTGCTCGTCCTCGCTCTTCAGGCCGATGTGGCCGAGCAGGCCCGAGAGCAGCGCCTTGTGGATGGCGTCGTAGTTCGCCGGGATCTGATTGTCCTTCCAGCCATGCTCGTGCGCCAGCGTCATCAACTGGCCATGCACGTCGCGCCACTCGCGGACGCGCAGCCAGGAGAGGAAGTTGCGCTTGCACCATTGGCGCTGCTTGTTGGTCGACTCGTGCTTCCAGATCTCGTCCGCCGCGGCCCAGAGCTTCAGCCAAGAAAGGAATTCCGACTTCTCGTCCTTCCACTGCGCGCGGGCCTGGTCGGCCGCCGCGGCCTGTTCCTGCGGCCGCTCGCGCGGATCCTGCACGGTGAGCGCAGAGGCAATGACGAGCATCTCCCGCAGACAGCCGACCTCGCGCGCCGCGAGGATCATGCGGCCGATCTTCGGGTCGAGCGGCAGCTTCGCCAGTTCCTTGCCGACCGCGGTCAGTTCCTTCGCCTCGTCCACCGCGCCCAACTCCGCCAGCAGTTGGTAGCCGTCCGCGATCATGCGCGGCGCCGGCGCCTCGAGGAAGGGGAAGTCCTCGACATCGCCGAGATGAAGCGACTTCATCCTCAGGATGACGCCGGCCAGCGACGAACGCAGGATCTCCGGATCCGTATACGCCGGCCGCCTGTTGAAGTCCTCCTCTTCATAGAGGCGGAAGCAGACGCCGGCCGCGACGCGGCCGCACCGGCCCGAGCGCTGCCTTGCGGCCGCCTGCGCGATCGGCTCGACCTGCAGCTGTTCGACCTTGTTGCGGATGCTGTAGCGCTTGACGCGCGCCAGCCCGGTGTCGATCACGTAGCGGATGCCGGGAACCGTCAGCGAGGTCTCGGCGACGTTGGTCGCCAGCACCACGCGGCGTCCCTGGTGCGGCGCGAACACGCGCGCCTGCTCGGCCGCCGACTGGCGCGCGAACAGCGGCAGGATCTCCAGTCCCGGTGGATGATGCTTGCGAAGCGCCTCGGCCGCCTCGCGGATCTCGCGCTCGCCGGGCAGGAACACCAGCACGTCGCCCGGGCCCTCGCGGTGCGCCTCGGTCACGGCGTCGGCGATCGCCTCGCCGACGTCGCGGTCGTCGTCCTCGCCGAAGGGACGCCAGCGCGTCTCGATCGGATAGAGCCGCCCCGATACCTCGATTACCGGTGCGCCGCCGAAGTGCTCGGAGAAGCGCTGCGCATCGAGCGTCGCCGACGTGACGATCACCTTGAGGTCGGGCCGCTTCGGCAGCAGCTGCCTGAGGTAGCCGAGCAGGAAGTCGATATTGAGGCTGCGCTCGTGAGCCTCGTCGATGAGGATGGTGTCGTACTGCCGTAGCAGCGGATCGCCTTGCGTCTCCGCCAGCAGGATGCCGTCGGTCATCAGCTTGATGTAGGTATCGGGCGAGGCGCGATCGGTGAAGCGGATCTTGAAGCCGACGTACTTGCCGAGTTCCGACTTGAGTTCCTGCGCGATGCGCGTCGCCGTCGCTCGTGCGGCGATGCGCCTCGGCTGGGTGTGGCCGATCAGGCCGCGGCAGCCGCGCCCGAGCTCCAGGCAAATCTTCGGCAACTGGGTCGTCTTGCCCGAACCCGTTTCGCCGCACACGACAACGACCTGGTGGGCGGCGATGGCGCGCGCGATCTCCGCGCGGCGCGCATTGACGGGCAGCGCATCGTCGTAGGCGATGGTGGGGCGGGCAGCGAGGCGCGCCGCGGCGCGCTCGTCGGCGGCAGTGGAGGTACGGCTCAAGGGTGAATTTCGGGGCGGCGCTGGTTCAAGCCGTCATATTGTACCGCCCGCCGTCACGCCGAATTCGACCGGCAGCTTGACGTAGAACAGCGACAGCCGCTCCGCGGCGATGATCTCGAACAGCATCTGCGCTTCGTCCTCGGTGACGACGAACCCGACCTCGACGGGCAGGTCGCCCTGCAGTTCGAAGAAGTGATCCTCATGCAGCCTGTGGTGCCGGCCGTAGCCGGCCATGGCGCGGAATGCCGAGCCGCCGCGGATGCCGATCTCCTTCGCCCGCTCGAGCAGCCATTCGTAGACACTCGTGGCGCCGTGCTTCTGGTTCTCCGAAACGTAGAACTTGAGGTAGATACCCTGCATGGTCGTCTCCTTATGCCTTCGCGAATGCCGCGTTGACCGCCATCACGCCCACCGCCGTCATCGCCAGCGACCCGAACAGATGCAGTCCGGCGGCAGCCAGCGCCCACAGGTACTCGGTGCGCGAAAGCAGGGTCACCACTTCGGCCGAGAAGGTCGAGAAGGTGGTCAGGCCGCCGAGGAAGCCGGTGATCGCCAGCAGCCGGGCCTCGGGCGGCAGGCTGGTGTTGTGCGAGAAGAAGGCCACGCAGACGCCGACCAGCAGGCCGCCGATCAGGTTCGAGGCCAGGGTGCCGAGGGGGATGGTCGGGAACACCGGATTCAACGCCATGCTCAGCCACCAGCGCAGCAAGGCGCCGAAGCCGGCGCCGACGAAAACTGCCACCGCGGAATAGAAACCCATGCCAACTCCTGTAGTCAACCGGAACGCCGGCTGGGGTCGGAGGGCCATCTTGCGGTGCCCACACGCTTCCCGGCCGGAAAGCTATGTAGGCATCATCAGCCCCAGGGTGCGCGGGGCGGTTAAGGGAGGAATGCCATCTCCGCCGCGCGGAGTATAAATCTTTTTCGAAGCGCACCTGTCTAACCGGCCATTGCAAGCAGGAGAACGAGATGAAGCAGTTGATCGCCATCGCCCTGGCCGCGGCATTCGGATTCGCGCAGGCCGCCGACGTCACCACCACCACCACGACCACCACGGATAACGGCGTTCCGGCACACCGGACCGCGCATCATCGCGTGCACCGGGCGCACCACGTCCACCATCACAAGCGCGTGGTGCACAAGGAGACGACCACCACGACCACGGATACCGCGCCGGCGAGCACCACCACCCGGTAATACGGTCGCGGCAGCCGACACGGCGGGCGCAAGCCTGTAGAATCGCGGCTTTGCACCATTGCCCTTTCTGCTGTCATGGCCGATGCCGATAAGCCCGTCGTCTCGAACTTCATCCGCAACATCGTCGACGCCGATCTCGCGGCCGGCAAGTATGCCGGCCGCCACTGGTCGGGCGCACCCGGCCCCGGGCCGCAACAGCAGGCCGGCGCAGCCGACCCGGCGAGGATACGCACGCGCTTTCCGCCGGAGCCGAACGGCTACCTGCACTTCGGCCACGCCAAGAGCATCTGCCTGAACTTCGGGCTGGCGCGCGACTACGCCGGCCAGTGCCACCTGCGCTTCGACGACACCAATCCCGAGAAGGAGGAGCAGGAGTACGTCGATTCCATCGTCGACGCGGTGAAGTGGCTGGGCTTCGACTGGGGCCCGAACCTCTACTACGCGTCGAACTACTTCGACTTCATGTACGAGGCGGCGGAATACCTGATCGCCTCCGGCAATGCCTACGTCGACTCGCAGAGCGCGGAGGAGATGCGCGCCAACCGCGGCACGCTCACCGAGGGGGGCAAGGAAAGCCCGTATCGCGCCCGCAGCCCCGAAGAGAACCTCGACCTGTTCCGCCGCATGCGGGCCGGCGAGTTCGCCGACGGCGCGCACGTGCTGCGCGCCAGGATCGACATGGCTTCGCCCAACATCAACATGCGCGATCCGGCGATCTACCGCATTCGCCGCGCCACGCACCACAACACCGGCGACAAGTGGTGCCTCTATCCGATGTACACCTTCGCCCATCCGATCGAGGATGCGCTGGAGAACATCACCCACTCGATCTGCACGCTGGAGTTCGAGGATCAGCGGCCGTTCTACGACTGGCTGCTGGGCAAGCTCGCCGACGGCGGCCTGCTGGCGCGCCCGCTGCCGCAGCAGATCGAGTTCGCGCGGCTCAACCTCACCTACGTCGTGCTGAGCAAGCGCAAGCTGATCCAACTGGTCGAGGAGAAGCATGTCGACGGCTGGGACGATCCGCGCCTGCCGACGCTGGTCGGGGCCCGCCGCCGCGGCTTCACGCCCGAAGGCTTCCGCCGCTTCGCCGACATGATCGGCGTAACCAAGGCCGATTCGCTGATCGACATGAGCGTGTTCGAGGAATGCCAGCGCGAGCACCTCAATGAGTCGGCGCTGCGCCGCATCGCCGTGCTCGACCCGCTCAAGCTGGTCATCGACAACTATCCCGAAGGCCAGGAAGAACTCTGCGAGGCGCCCAACCATCCGCAGAAGCCCGAACTCGGCAAGCGGCCGATTCCGTTCTCGAAGGAACTGTGGATCGAGCGCGAGGACTTCGTCGAGAATCCGCCCAAGGGCTACTTCCGCCTCTTCCCGGGCAACAAGGTGCGGCTGCGCTACGGCTTCGTCGTCGAGTGCACCGGCTGCGACAAGGACGCGGCCGGCAACATCACCGCCGTTCATTGCAACTACTACGCGGATTCGAAGTCCGGCACGCCGGGCGCCGACAACTACAAGGTCAAGGGCAACCTCCATTGGATCAGCGCGAAGCATGCCTACGGCTGCGAGGTGCGGCTCTACGACCGGCTGTTCGCCGTGCCGAACCCCGGCGCCGGCGACCGCGACTTCCTGCAGGACATCAATCCGCACGCCAAGCAGGTGATCGCGGCGCAGCTCGAGCCGGCGCTCAAGGAAGCCGCCGCCGAAGAGCGCTTCCAGTTCGAGCGCCACGGCTACTTCGTCGCCGATCGCGTCGACTCCAAGCCCGGCGCCCCGGTGTTCAATCGCGCCGTGACGCTGAAGGACTCTTGGGCCAAGGGCAAGTAGGGGGTCTTCGCTTCACGCCTGCATGAGCTGTCGCCACGAAGCTCGTCCGTAGTGGAGCGCCAGACCGAGACTGATGAGCCCGGCGCCCGCCCAGACGCGGGGCGCCACGGCTTCGCCGTTGATCGCGTGGCCCAGCAGCAGGGCGAAGACCGGCGTGATGAGCGTGATTAGCGCCACCCTGCCGGCGTCCATGTGCTTGATGACGTAGTAGTAGAGCGCGAAGCCGAGCACCGAGCCGAAGACGCCGAGATAGGCGATCGCGGCGGCTGCCTTCGCCGGCAGCGCGGACGGGATCGATCCGTCCACGGCAAGCCATGTCGCCAAGAACAGCGGCAGCGATACCAGCAGCGTCCCCGCCGTGGTTGCGAGCGGCGGGCTGTCGTCGCCGATACGCTTGATCCACACCAGGCTCGTCGAATAGACGACCACCGCGAGCAGGAGGGCGCCAATGCCGGCGGCCGCATGCGCGGCGTCCGGCATGTCGCGGCTATCGGCGAAGATCAGCGCCAGCCCGCCGACGCCGAGAGCGATGCCGATCAGGCGCGCCGGCCGCAGCGCAGGCTCGTCGAGCCAGAACAGCGCGAGCACGGCGGTGACCAGCGGCGTCAGTCCGAACAGCACCGAGACCAGTCCCGAATGGATGTACTGCGCGCCCCAGTAGGTGCAGATCATGGCGCCGAAGGTGCCCAGTCCGCCGGCGAGGTAGGACAGGCGCGCGCGCCGGTGCAGCGGCAGGCCGACGCGCCAGACCGCGAGCAGGACCAGCGCCAGGGCCGCGCCGATCGCCATGCGCGCCATGACGGCAAAGGCGAAGCCGGCGCCCAGCGCGCTCCACTGGATGGCGAGCGGCGTGGTGGACCAGATGAGTATCACGGTGGCGTAGGCAAGGGGCACGGACATCGTCTTCTCCTGTGGTGCGGCATGCGGGTGGCGGCCGCGCAAATGAAAAGGCCGCGAACCTTGTGGATTCGCGGCCTCGGGAACTGCGGCGATTATCGATCAACGAGTCATCGCATCTCCAGCACCCCGGCCGCGCGGCCACGGACCATGCGCCCGACGCGCGATGCGCGGCGGCGGAAGGACAGCGGCAGCAGGAGGCAGCGGGGTGCAGAGGTCATGGGGCGATTGTCGCGGGGCGACGTCCGGCTTGTCAAGCGCATGCTCGCTCCTGTACGAGCCTGCCCAGCCGGCGGATGGCCTGGTCGAAGCGATCGTCCCAGGGATTGCCGCAATTCAGCCGCAGGCAGTTGCGGTAGCGGCCCGAGGGCGAGAACAGCTGGCCCGGCGTGAAGGCGACGCCCTGCGCCACCGCCGCGCCGTGCAACTCGAGCGCATCCACGCTGCGCGGCATCTCCACCCACAGCACAAATCCGCCCTGCGGCCTCGAAAGCAGGCATTCGCCGGGGAAATGCTCGGCGACGGCGTCCGACATGCGCGCCACCTGTGCCGCATAGGCGCGGCGCGCGTGGCGCACCTGCCTGTCGAACCCGCCCCCTTCGATGAACTCGGCAAGCGCGGCCTGCTGCACGGCGCCCGTCACGCCGCTCGCGAGCGTCTTCAGCAACTCGACCTGGGCGTGGAAGCGGCCCGCGGCGACGTAGCCGACGCGCAGCCCGGGGCTCACCGTCTTCGAGAAGGACGAGCAGAGCATGACGTTCCCGGTGGTGTCGTAGGCCTTGATCGGCCAGGGGCGGGCGCCCTCGAAATGAAGGTCGCCGTAGATGTCGTCCTCGATCAGCGGCACGCCGCGTTCGCCAAGCAGATGCGCGACGCGGCGCTTGTTCTCCTCGGGCATGATGCAGCCGAGCGGGTTGTTGGAGTTGGGAATCAGCAGGCAGGCCTTCACCGCGCCGTCGCGCGTGGCGAGTTCCAGCGCCTCCACCGAGATGCCGGTGCGCGGATCGGTCGGGATTTCGAGCGCCTTGAGGCCGAGGCTCTCGAGGATCTGCAGCAGCACGAAGTAGGTCGGCGATTCCAGGGCGACGGTGTCGCCGGGGCGCGTCACGGCGCGCAGGCACAGGTTCATCGCCTCGGTGCAGGAGTTGGTGACGAGGATTTCGTCGGGTTCGAGGGAGGCGCCGAAGTCGATCGAGCGCCGCACGATCTGGCGCACCAGGCGCTCGTCGTTGCCGCGCACGCAGCTGCCGACAGCGAGCAGGTCGCGCCGGCCGCGCGCCACCTTGGCGAACATGCGCTGCATGCGCAGTGAAGGCAGCAGGCCGGGACCCGGATAGGCGGCGCCGAGCGGCAGCACGCCCTCGGCCTCGTTCGCGTGCAGCACCTGCATCAGCAGTTGGTTGACGCCGACGAAGGTCGGCTTCGCCAGCCGTGTGCCCGGCGCCGGCTCGGCCGGCTGGCGCATCCGGCGGCGCACGTAGAAGCCCGCCTGCGGGCGCGCTTCCACCAGCCCCCGGTTCTCGAGTTGGCGCAGCGCCTGCAGCACCGTCGATATCGAGAGACGCTTCTGCGTCGCCAGCCGGCGCACCGACGGCAGGCGGTCGCCCGGCTGCAGCACGCGCTGCGCGATCAGCCCGGCGAATTCGTCGGCGAGGCGGTCGTAGAGGAAGTCGCTCACGGCGCACCGCGGCCGCGCTTGATGGTCTGGGCCTGGCGCCCGGCCATCGCCTGCGCGTGGCCTTCGAGACCGAGTTGCTTGATCTGCGCGATGCACGCCGCGCGATCTGAACGGAACAGCAGCCCGAACAGTCTGGACATGAGGTTGTTGAACTTGCCGCAGTCGCGCGGATCGGCGAATTCCCCGCACTCCGCGCAACTCCGGATCTGCTTGTCGGCGCAGCAGGAGCGCACCTTGCACCAAGTCGCCTGGTCGTTGGCCGCGCAGCCGCCGCACTTCCCCTTCAGGAAGCTGCGACAGGCGCCGCAGTAGAGGCCACAGCGGGCGACGAGGGCGGGATCGTTCGGGATGGCTGGCATGGTGGCGCTCCCCAAGGGTCGGCCATCATTTTCCGTCGCGGCGGCGATGCCGTTCAGATACAGCAGCCGATGTATTCGATCATAACAGTTGCTCGACCTTGACACTGTGATGAGCACAATTCCGTCTTGCTGATGCTGTCCCGGCCGCACCCGCCGGGCTACGCTGTCCGGCATGTCGAGCTTTCGCATCTTCTCGGGTGGCCGCATCGAAGGCGGCGCCGGACTGGAATGCCTGCTGCGGGAACGCTGCCCGTTGCGGCTGGCCGGCGTCCGCGGGCGCTCCATACGCTGCACCGAAGGTCGCGCCTGGATCACGGCGCCGGGGCTCGCCATGGACGTCTTCCTCGGGCCCGGCGAGGACTGGCGTTGCGAGAGCGACGGCCTGGTCCTGGTCGAGGCGATGGGCCGGGCCGCGGTGACGATCGACTGACTACCGGCCGGTGTCCCCGTCGATGTAATACCAGCGCGCCTCTTCACGTACGAAGCGGCTCACCTCGTGCATGCGATGGCCGCGTCCGGCAATGCGGCAGCGGGCGACGAACTCCACGACGGCCGTGTCGGCGCCGGTCGCCTCGAAGCGCTTGACCTCGAGACCCAGCCATTTCGGCCGCGGCGCCTCGTCGAGGTCGAGCGCCGCAGGGCGCGTCGAAGGGTGCCAGGTGGCGAGCAGGTAGTCCTTCAGGCCGAGTACATAGGCGCAGTAGCGCGAGCGCATCAGCGCCTCGGCGTCGGTGGCGGCCGCGGCGCCGGCGTGCAGGGGCCCGCAGCATTCCGCGTAGGGGCGTGGTCGACCGCAAGGGCAGGGATCGGCAATGGGCTTGGGCATGGAGCGATTGCTGTCGGGCGATGCCGGATTCTAGTGGATGGCGCCAGGAGTACCATTGGCGATCCAGCGATCTCTCGAAGGCACGCCATGACCTCCGACCAGCTTATGTCCCGTTATTCGATCGGCGAAGAAATCGCCAACGCGGTCACCCACGGCGTCGGCGTCGTCTTCGCCATCGTCGCGCTCGCCGTCATGACGGCCTTCGCGGCGCTGCACGGCAACGCCTTCCACGTCACCTCCTGTGCGATCTTCGGCGGCGCCCTGGTGCTCTGCTACACGGCCTCGACGCTCTACCACGGCATCCCGATCGAGCGCGCCAAGCAGGTGCTGCGCGCGCTCGACCATTCCGCGATCTTCCTGCTCATCGCCGGCACCTACACGCCGTTCATGCTGGTCAATCTGCGCGGCCCCTGGGGTTGGTCGCTGCTCTCGGTGATCTGGGCGCTGGCGGTTGCGGGCATCGCGCTGCGGCTGGCCCTGCGCGGCCGCCGACACGGCATCGTCGTCGCCTTCTACGTGGCGATGGGCTGGGTGGTGGTGGTGGCGGTGCGGCCGCTGCTCGATCACGTCGCGCCCGGCGGCCTGGCGCTGCTCGCCGCCGGCGGCCTCGCCTACACCGGCGGTATCGCCTTCTATGCCTGGCGGCGCCTGCCATACAGCCACGCCATCTGGCACGGCTTCGTGCTGCTCGGGAGCGCGCTGCATTTCTTCGCCGTGCTGTTCTACGTGATTCCCTGGCCCGTCGCCACGGCGTAATTCGCGCCTCCCGGCGGCGCCCGGCGCTGCGGCAAGGCAGCTCGTCGCAAATCCCGGCGGCGGCACGCCGGCCGCATAGAATGGCGGCATTCCATTCGGAGAGCCGTTCCCTTGAACACCGTGGCCGCCGGGCATTTGACGGAATCCAGGCGTTACCTGATCGCGATGCTCGCTCGCGATCTTGCACTCATGGCCGCCTACAACACGGCCGTCGGGATATTCGTCGGCGCCCTGACCGAATTCGGCTTCCGCGTCACCATCGTCTTCGCCCAATGCATCGGCTTCGGCATCTACGCGGTAGTCATGACGTCGAAGGCCGTGGCGGGACAAAGCAAACCGGGCCTGGTCAGCGGAGCCGTCGGTATTCCGTTCGGCGGCGCGCTTGGCTTTGCGCTGGCCGCCTGGTTGATGGACTTCCCGCTGGCCGACCTCTTCGCAACGCATCCGCGCGCCGTACTGGTCTGTGCGCTTGGGGCCGTGCTGTTCGGCGTGCTCGGCACCTGGCACTTTCACGACGTCGCCTCGCTGCGCGAAGCCAAGGCCGAGGCCGATGCCGAGCGGCTGCGCCGAGCCGAGCAGGACGCCGCGGCGACGCACGCCGAACTGGCCCGGCTGCAGGCCCAGATCGAGCCGCATTTCCTGTTCAATACGCTCTCCAACATCGTCGGGCTGATCGATGCGCAGCCCGAGACCGCCCGCCGCATGCTGGTCGACCTCACCGCGCTGCTGCGCACCTCGCTGGCGCGCACACGGCAGCAGCGCGTTTCGCTGGGGGACGAACTCGAACTGCTGCGCGCCTACCTGGGCATCATGGCGGTTCGCATGGGCGAACGGCTGCGCTGGGACCTCGACGCCGACGCGGCGCTGCTCGACGCCCGCATGCCGCCGCTGCTGGTGCAGCCGCTGGTCGAGAACGCGATCCGCCACGGCCTCGAGCCGCAAAGCGCCGGCGGCCGCCTGTCGGTGCGCTGCCGGCAGGACGACAGCGTCCTGGCGATCGACGTCGAAGACGACGGCGCTGGTTTCGCGCCTGGCGCTTCCAGCGGCATCGGTCTGGCCAACGTGCGCGAGCGTCTGCGTGCCTGCTACGGCGACGAAGCCGCGCTGGTGCTGGAGGAGCCGGCCGGCGGCGGCCTGCGCGCCAGTCTCCGCATCCCCCTGGAGCTGCCATGCGCCTCGTGATTGCCGACGACGAAGCGCCGCTGCGCGACTGGCTCGCGCGCCTCTTGGCCGAGGTCGCGCCGGCGGCCGAAATCGTCGCCAGCGTAGGCGATGGGGACGCCGCGCTCGCGGCCATCGATACGCTGCGGCCCGACGCCGCGCTGCTCGACATCCGCATGCCGGGGCTGACGGGGCTGGAAGTGGCGGCCCGCCTGCGCGCCCCCTGCCGCATCATCTTCGTCACCGCCCATGAGGAGTTCGCGGTGCAGGCCTTCGAACAGGCGGCGGTCGACTACCTGCTCAAGCCCGTCACGGCCGAGCGCCTGGCGCGGGCGCTCGATCGGCTGCCGCGCGCGCAGCCGCCGGCGGAAGCCCTGCTGCAGGACCTGCTGGCCCGCCTCCACTCCGGGCCCGCGCGGCCGCTGCGCTGGCTGCGCGCCGGGCAGGGCGATGCCGTGCGCCTGATCGACGTCGACGAGGTCGACCGCTTCGAGGCCGCCGACAAGTACACCGAGATCCATGTCGGCAAGCACCATTGGCTGATCCGCACGGCGCTCAAGGAACTCGAAAGCCAGCTCGATCCAGACGCCTTCTGGCGCATCCACCGCGGCACCCTCGTGCGCGTCGCCGCGATCCGCGAAGTGCGCCGTGACGCCATGGGGCGCCTATGGCTTGAACTGCGCAGCGGCTCCGTGCCGCTGCCGGTGAGCCGCAGCTACGCGCAGCGATTCCGGCAGATGTAGCCACGCGACGAACGGGAGACTCGACCATGATTCCGATCACGCCAAGAATGCCCGAGATCGACTGGGGTGCGACCTTTGCCCGCCACTGGCTCGGCGGCAGCCCGGCGCGAACCCATGGCTTCAACGCGCTGTCGTTCCTGTTCCCTCAGGCGGAGCGCTTTTTCATCGAGGTAGCCCGCGAAGTCATGGCTGAGATGGAGGGCCGTGTCGAGCCGAAGTTGCGCCGGGCGGTGATGGCGTTCATCGTCCAGGAAGCGACCCACACGCGCCAGCATGGGCAATACAACGCGATCTTGCGAGCGCAGGGCTACGAGAACGTCGTGTACCGTTTCGTCGAGGACCTGCAGGAGGAGTCGCGGCGCCACGCCTCTCCGCTGACGCGTCTTGCCGTGGTTTGCGGCTACGAGCACTACACTGCAATCCTCGGCAACTACGTCCTTTCCGACCCCAGCGTACTCGCGTCGGCCGAGCCCCGGATGGCTTTGATCTGGGGATGGCACTCGGCGGAGGAAACCGAACACAAGGGCGTCTGCTTCGATCTCTACCGGGCCGCCGGCGGAGGATGGCTGCGCCGCGTTCTCGTATTCCTGCTGGTGACGGTCAACTTCAACGTCATGTATTTCCGGCTCTACCTGAGTCTGCTTAGGCGTGATGGCCGCCTGCGGCCGCGCTCGCTTGCACATACCGCGAGCGACTCGATCCGCTTCTTCTTCGGGCCGCACGGCGTGGGATGGCAATTGCTGCTGCATGGCGTTCGATACCTGCGTCCGTCGTTCCATCCTTGGCAGCATGACAATCGCGAGAAGCTGGCGCGCTGGCTCGCCGCGAACCGGGAGCAGCTTCGCTGCATCGGCTGATAGAAGAAAGGAGCCCCCACCGTGTCCACCGCCATCGCCCTCCGGGGCATCGTCAAGCACTACCGCATGGGCGGCGAGGACGTGCCTGCGCTGAAGGGCATCGACCTCGACGTCCCGGCGGGCGCCTTCGTCGCCGTGCGCGGGCCCTCGGGCAGCGGCAAGAGCACGCTGCTCAATGTGTGTGGCCTGATCGACGCCTTCGATGCCGGCAGCTACCGGCTTGCCGGCCAGGACGTCGGCGGACTCGACGAGACCGCCCGGACCCTGATCCGCCGCCGCCAGATCGGCTTCGTGTTCCAGAGCTACAACCTGGTGCCGGTCATGAGCGTGCGCGACAACGTCGAATACCCGCTGCTGCTGGCCGAGGTGCCGGCGCCGGAGAGACGGGCGCGCGTGGACGAAATCCTCGAGCAAGTCGGACTCACCGGCCTGGCTTCCCGCCGCCCAGACCAGCTTTCCGGCGGCCAACGGCAGCGCGTCGCCATCGCGCGGGCGCTGGTGAAGTCGCCGACCCTGGTGATCGCCGACGAGCCGACCGCCAACCTCGACACCGCCACCGCGCAGCAGGTGGTCGACCTGATGAAGCTGCTCGGCGAACGCCACGCCGCCACCTTCCTGATCGCGACGCACGATGACCGCATGACGGCGCACTGCGACCAGGTGCGCGCGCTCACCGACGGGGTGCTGCAATGAGTGCGTGGCTTCTTGCTTGGCGCAACGTCCTGCGCAACCGGCGCCGCTCGCTGGTCACCATCCTGATCGCCACCGTCGGCTGCATGTCGGTCCTGGTGGCGAGCGGCTTCGCGCTCTATACCTACGACATGCTGGAGGACGCCTCCGCGCGCGAGTTCGGTCACGTCACGGTGGGCGGCAAGGACTACTTCACGCGAGATGAAGAGACGCCGATGCAATACGGCATCGCCGACTACCGCGAACTGACGGCCAAGCTGTCCAGGGATGCGAGCGTCAGGCGCATCCTGCCGCGCGTCGCTCTCACCGGGCTGATCTCCAACGGCGACAAGTCGCTGATCTTCCTCGGCATCGGCGCCGATATTCCCGGCGAAGTCGAGGCGCGCGGCCAGTTCCTGAAGATCGAGGAAGGCAGCCTGACCGGCAAGCCGGGCGATCCTCCCGCCGTGCTGCTCGGCGTCGACTTGGCGAAGAGCCTCGGTGCCAAGCCGGGGACGGGGCTGACCCTGCTGGCGACGACCACCTCGGGCGGCATCAACGCCGTCGACGTCATGGTGGCCGGGACCGTCTCGACCGGCTGGCGCGACGTCGACAAGCGTCTGGTCTACACGGGCGTCGACACCGCGCAGCATCTGCTGGTCAGCGACCGCATCAGCACGCTCTCGGTCTACCTGGACAGCACCGACAACGCGCCTGCGGCCTACGAGCGGTTCGCGGCGGCCGACCCCGCGCACGACTACAAGCCGTGGTGGGAGCAGGCGTTCTACTACCACTCGGTACGCGGGCTGTACGACCGCGTGTTCGGCCTGCTCGGCCTCATCATCGCGATGCTGGTGTTCTTCTCGGTCGCCAACACGCTCGCGATGGCGGTAGTCGAGCGGACGCGAGAAATCGGCACGCTGCGCGCCCTCGGGGCCCTGCCCGAGGAGATCGTCGCGCAATTCCTGCGCGAGGGCGCGCTGATCGGCGCGGTCGGCGCCGCGGCCGGGACGCTGCTCGGCCTGGCGGTCGTGTTCGCCATGCCCCATGCCGGTCTCGACATGCCGCCGCCGCCCGGCCGCTCGATCGGCTATCCATTGCTGGTGAGCTTCTCCTGGCCGCTCTACCTGCTGGTGAACGGCGCGATGGTCGCGCTTTGCGCGATCGCGGCGTGGTTCGCCAGCCGCAAGGCCGCCCGCAAATCCATCGTCGAGGCGCTCGGCCATGTCTAGGTTCGCCTTGCTGTTCCTGTTCGCGGTTCCGGCGATTCCGGCCGCTGCCGCGGACGATGTCGCCGCGCTGCTCAAGCAGGCGGATGCCTTCCGCCTGCCGGCGCAATCGGTGCGCGTCGAGACCCAGGTCGAGCTCTACAAGAACGAGGCGCTCGACAAGGAGCGCCTGTATACGGTTTACGTGAAGCCCGGCCGCCGCTCGCTGGTGCTGATGAAGTCGCCGTCCGAGATCGGCCAGAAGGTCCTGATGCTGGCCGACCAGTTCTGGCTGCTGATGCCCGAGAGCCAGCGCCCGCTGCGCATCACGGCGAGCCAGAAGCTGCTCGGCGAGGCGTCGACCGGCGACATCGCCAGCATGACCTGGAGCGACGACTACGACGGCGCGGTCAAGGACGAGGTCGAATGCCCGGCGCCGCCGCCGACCCTGCCCGACTTCGCGGCGCCTGCGAAGCCGCGCCGCTGCCTGCGGCTCGATCTTGCGCAGGCGCGCGTCGGCGTCACCTATGCGCGCGTCGAGCTCTACCTGGAGAAGACGAGCCGGCTGCCGGTCAAGGCCGATCTCTACGTCGGCTCGGGCAAGCGCGCCAAGGAAGCCTGGTATGTGCCGAAGCCGGTCGAGGGCCATACCCGCATCATGACGATGCTGCTGCTCGACGACATCCAGCCCAACCGCCGCACGGTGATCCGCTATCGCAGCATCGTGCCGAAAGAGGCGCCCGACGAGTTCTTCAACCCGGCGGCGCTGGTGCGCAATTCGCTGTCGGGATGGTGAGGCGGCGCGCCGCATCGCTGCTGTTCGCGCTGGCGCTGCCGGCTACGGCGGCGGAATTCAACGCGGCCCTGACCGTGGCGCCGGAAGTCGACACCCCGAATGCCGGCAGCCCTTACTACGTCGGCCCGCCTGCGGTGCCGAACCGGTCCTCCCGACAGGATCTGGAACTGCGGGTGCGGGAAGGCGGCTTCAATGCGCAGGGCACCTTGCGCTGGCAGGCGATCGAGGGAAGGACCCCCGAACGGCACGGCATCGCCAACCAGTTCTACTACGACGGCGAACTCGGCGACGGCCTGGGTTGGACCGCCGGCAAGAAAGTGATGTCCTGGGGCGTGGGCTTCGGCTTCAAGCCGCTCGACGTGGTCCAGCGCGAGAACCGCCGCGCCGTCAATCCGCCGGCGCTGGTCGGCACCGGCGTGCTGGCGCTCGAGCGCTTCAGCGCCGACGACGCGCTGACGCTGGCCTGGACGCAGCCCGGCTCGGGCCGCGGCGTCGACGATTTCCACGATGCCTCCCTGGCGTTGCGCTGGTACCGGCTGTCCGCCGGCGGCGACGACCTCCATGCCGTGGCGCGCCTGTCGCATCGCCGCGGCGTCGAATTCGGCGCCGGCGCTACGCGCGTCATCGGCGAGGAGTGGTCGCTCTATGGCGCGGCGCTCTACGAGCGGCGCACGCTGCGCCTCGCCAACGTCCTGATCGAGAACGGCGCCAGCTTTGCCGCGGCCGATCCGATGAGGGAAACGGCCGGCCGTGGCGGCATCCGCGCGGTCGCCGGCGCGCAATGGACCGGGGAGTCGGGCTGGAGCACGCTGGTCGAAGCGTGGTACGACGCCGACGCCTACAGCCGCGAGCAATGGCGCCAGCTCGACGCCCTGACCGCGCGCCAGCGCTCCTTCTCGGCCGTGGTGCCGACGGCCGCCATCGCAGGCAACGCCGGTTGGTCGAGCCAGGCCTATCTGGCGCCCAACCTGTTGCGCGGGAATCTGCTGGTGCGCGCCGGCTACGACGATCGGGACGGCTTCAAGCCCTACGCGGAGCTGCTCGCGACGCCGGAGGACGGCGGCCGGGTCGCGACGGTGGGTGCGAGCCTCGAGGGCAACCGCCAGCGTTTCTCCTTCGGCCTGCGCCAGGCGGGCGGCGCCGCCGGCTCGGCGTATGCGCGCGCGCCACTCAAGCGCGCCGCCTGGCTCGAGTGGCGCATCGCGTTGTTTTGAGGCGCGCTTCGCGGCGCCGGGCAGCGATCGGCCGGCGAGGTATCATTGACGCATCGCGAAGGAGAAGCAGATGGCTGGCGGCTGGGGTTGCCCTCACGAGGTCGATGAGCGCTGTACCAAGATCAACAATCTGCCCTGCAGTCCGGGCATGAAGGGCTGCGTGCTCGCGGGCCGTTACGTGTTCGCCGACGAGGCGAAGAACGCCCGCCTGCGCGAAAAGCAGGCGCGCGAAGAGGCGGCCGCCGCTGCCGCGCCCTCGGCGGACGACTCGGCCAACGCGCCCTGATCCCATGGAAATGAAGAAGGTCAATTCCGGGAAGCTGCGCGCCGTCGGTTACGACGCGCGGTCGCGCTTGCTGCGCGTCGAGCTCGACGACGGCAGCGCCCTGGAATACAGCGGCGTCGGCGAGGAGGTCTGGCGCCGCCTGTCGGGCTCCGGTTCGGCGTGGAGTTACTATCGGGACAACGTCGAGGAGGAGTTCACCGCCCGGCGCGTCTCCTCGGCCGGCGGGGCCGGCCCCAAGAAGAATCCTCTCGACGACTTGTGGAACAAGTAAGCGCGACGTCCGGCAGGACGCTGACGGTCTCGTGGCTGCTGGCCGGCCTGCTGCTGGTGCTGGTGCTCAAGCTGCACCTGCTGCCCGCGCTGCTCGCCGGCCTGCTGGTGTTCCAACTGGTGCACCTCCTGGCCGGGCTGCTGGCCGGCCGCGTGTCCAACCGGCGCGCCAAGCTGGCCGCCGTGGTCGCTCTTGCGGTCGTCGTGATCGGCGGCGTGGCGGCCGGCACGGTGCTGTCGCTGAGCTTCTTCGGCAAGCACGGCGGACTCGGCGAACTCGGCCAGCGCATGGCCGATACCATCGACAACGCCCGGCTGTGGCTGCCGCCCTGGCTGGTGGCCATGCTGCCGGAGGGCGTCGATGAATTGAAGGACGCCGCAGCGCACTGGCTGCGCGAACATGCCGGCGAAGTCGGCACCATCGGCAAGGAGGCGGGCGTCGCCTTCATCCATGTGCTGATCGGCATGATCATCGGCGCCATGGTGGCGCTGCACGAGGCGGCGGCGACGCCGACCATGCGTCCGCTCGCCGCGGCGCTCACCCAGCGCGCCCGCATGCTGGCGCAGGCCTTCCGCCGGGTCGTCTTCGCGCAGGTGCAGATCGCCGCCATCAACACTGCGTTTACCGGGATCTACCTGGCGGCGGTGCTGCCGCTGCTCGACATCCACCTGCCACTGACCAAGACGATGATCGGCCTGACTTTTGCCGCCGGCCTGCTGCCGGTGGTGGGGAACCTGATCTCGAATACCGTGATCGTCGTCGTCAGCCTCGCCGTGTCGCCGCTGGTCGCGGCCTCGTCGCTGCTGTTCCTGATCCTCATCCACAAGCTCGAATACTTCCTCAACGCGCGGATCGTCGGGACGCACATCTCGGCGAAGACCTGGGAAATGCTGCTCGCCATGCTGGCCATGGAAGCGGCATTCGGGCTGCCGGGCCTCGTGGCGGCGCCGATATACTACGCTTACCTCAAGAGCGAGCTGGCAGCGGCCGAACTCGTCTGACCGCCGCCGTGCCGGGCCCGACCCAGCCAAGGGAGAAGAACATGGCGGACATCACCGCGCTGCTGCAACCGAGCGTTCCCGACCGCGAAGGACTTGCGGAGTTCATCGAGGACCTTGCCGACATCGTTCCCGGCATCGAGCGCGACGTCGCCCGCCTGAAGCGGACGCCGGACGACCATTCGCTGATACCGGGCCTGTTCCGCGCGCTGCACAACGTCAAGGGCGACGCCGCCATCTGCAAGGTCGACGTCGGCGTGCTGGTCGCGCACCCCATCGAGACCCTGCTGGCGCGCATGCGCGGCGGCGAGATCGCCTTCTCGGACCTGCTCGCCGAGGTCATCCTGCTCGCCATGGACCGGCTCGAATTGGCGGTCGAGGCGCTCGCCGCCGGCAAGGCGACCGGCCACCTGCGGCTGGTCGAACTCGTCGGCGGCCTGGAAGGCATGGCGACCGCGGCGTCCGCCGAACTCGACGAGCGCGCCGTGCGGCTGATCGAGGCAGTGACGGGCTTCCGCCCGGTGCACGCCGGCGCCGTGGTGCGGCCGGTCGGCGCCCACGCCGTGCCCGGCGCGGAGAGCATCGCCGCCGACCTCAAGTTCTTCCGCAGCCTGGCGCAGCAACTGGAGGCGCGCTCCTCGCTGTTCCGCGGGCGCAGCGGACGCTTGCTGCGCCTCGCGCTCGATACCAATACCGTCGCCGGCAAGCCGGTGGACCCGGTCCAGCTCGAAGCGGCCGTCTTCATGCACGATGTGGGCATGATGTTCGTGCCCGAATCGGTCTGGCTGAAGGTCGGCCAGCTTTCCGCCGAAGAAAAGCGCGCCCTGCGCGACCACCCGGCGTTCGCCGCCGGCCTGCTCGAGCGCATGAACGGCTGGGCCGCGGCGGCACAGATGGTGGCCCAGCACCACGAAATGCCCGACGGCGGCGGCTATCCGGCGGCGCTGAAGGCCGACGGCATCTGCGCCGGCGCCAAGATCCTCGCCATCGTCGATGCCTTCGAGGCCGTGACGCTCAAGCACAGCCATCGCGGCCAGAGCCGCTCGCTGCTGCGCGCCATCGCCGAGATCAATGCCTGCGACAACCAGTTCGCGCCCGAATGGATCGGCCATTTCAACACCGTGGTGCGCCGCATGGTAGAAGGGTGACCGGCCGGCTGCGGGTTGCGGCGGCAGGGCCCGGCGCAAAGCCCGTTTGGCGTGGTGCACCGCGGAACCCGCCGGTATAATCGCGCCTTTTCCATTTTCACAGGCCCACCATGCTCCCCGTCACCCTGGCGCGCTACCTCGTCGAGGCCGAGCGCAAGAACCCCGCGATCAGCGCCGACCTGCGCTTCCTCATCGAAGTCGTCTCCCGCGCCTGCAAGGCGATTTCCATCGCCATCGGCAAGGGCGGACTGGCCGACGTGCTGGGCTCCGCGGGCAGCGAGAACATCCAGGGCGAGGCGCAGAAGAAGCTCGACGTCATCTCCAACGAGATCCTGCTCGATGCCAACGAGTGGGGCGGCCATCTCGCAGCCATGGCCTCCGAGGAAATGGAGGATCCGCATCAGATCCCGCATCGCTACCCGAAGGGCGAGTTCCTCCTGGTGTTCGATCCACTCGACGGCTCCTCCAACATCGACGTCAACATCTCGGTCGGTACCATCTTCTCCGTGCTGCGCTGTCCCGAGGGCATTCCCGCCGACGAGCAGGCCTTCCTGCAGCCGGGCACCCAGCAGGTCTGCGCCGGCTTCGCCGTCTACGGCCCGACCACGCTGCTGGTGCTGACGCTCGGCGACGGCGTGCAATGCTTCACGCTCGACCGCGAATTCGGCCACTTCGTGTTGACCCAGGAGCGCATGCGCATTCCCGAGGACACCAAGGAATTCGCGATCAACATGTCGAACCAGCGCTTCTGGGAGGCGCCGCTGCAGCGCTACGTCGGCGAACTGCTGGCCGGCAAGGAAGGCCCGCGCGGGCACGACTTCAACATGCGCTGGGTCGCCTCGATGGTGGCCGACGTCTTCCGTATCCTGACGCGCGGCGGCATCTTCATGTACCCGCTCGACAGCAAGACGAAGGAGAAGGGCGGCAAGCTGCGCCTGATGTACGAGGCCAACCCGATGGCGATGATCGTCGAGCAGGCCGGCGGCCTGGCGACGACGGGCCGCGAGCGCATCCTCGACATCCAGCCTGCCCGATTGCACCAGCGCGTGCCCGTGATCCTCGGCTCGAAGAACGAGGTCGAGCGCGTGGCCGCCTACCACCGGGACTGAGGCCTAATCCTCCGGCGTCGTCGCCTGCCACTCGAAACTGCCGTCGCGGCCGACGAACAGCCGCTCGGCGTCGCCGCCGAGTTCGTGCAGGCGCTTGTGCAGGGGCTTGAGCGGCAGTTTTTCGAGGGCCGCTTCGCCGAGCACGGGGCGGCGCGCGAAGACCTGGGTCTCGCCGCCCACGGTCTCCACGCGGCAGGCGATGCCTTTGATCGCATCCCGGCGCGCCTGCGCCACGGCGGCCAGCTCTTCCTCGCTGCCGGCCACGCGCTCGCGCAGCTTGCGCACCTCCTGCTCGATCGCCACGGCCTTGCGCAGGGCCGGCGTCGCGCGCGCGACCAGCGCGTCCCATTGTGACCGCTGCGCCGGGGTCAGCGCGACCGTTCCGCTCTTGATGCGCGGCGCCATGGCGGCATAGGTCTTCATGTCGGCCTGCCCGCGCAATGCCTGCAGCGCCGCCGTCAGCTGTTCGAGCTTCACGCCCGCATCGGCGCGAGCCGACTCGAGAGCCTGGCGCTGGTAGTCGAACGGCACCAGGTCGGGCAGCAGCATGATGACCCGCGTGGTTTCGTCGCGCCGCGACGTCGTCGCCGTGACGGCGACGCTGCGTCCCGCGATGGTGCAGCCCGCCGCCTGCTCGATCGTCACCTGGCCGGCGACGATGTCGCAATTGACCGCTTGACCGACGCTCACCCGCTCGGCGACGATGGTGCAGCTCTCCGCACGCGCCAGCACGACCTCGCCGCCGCGCGCCTCGACGACGGCGCGCGAGGCGTTGCCCTCCACCGCGATCGTGCCGTTGGGGCTGGTGACGCTGCCGCCGCTGAGGCTCTGCTTGAGCGTGACGCGGCCGCCGTCGGAGAGGATCTCGCCGAAGACGGCGGCGCAGAAGGTCATGTTGTGGCCTTCGACCTTGCGCTTCTCCTGGACTTCGCCGTGTTCCTCGTAGTCGTCGCCCGACAGCGCGAGATCGCCGGTGGTGCGCATGCTGACGCCCTCGCGGCTGACGATCTTGTCGACCACCGATATCTGCCCCGACTGGGCGTCGATGTCGAGAAAGCCGTTCTGCGCCGCGACGATGTACTCGCCGGACGCGTCGCGCAGCAACTGGGCGCCCGCCCCGACCAGCGCGTCGAGTTCGAAGTCCTTCACCGGCTGCGGCGGCAGCTCCTTGCCGGCGACGTTCCAGCCCGAACGCCCGAGCACGCGCGGCACCTTCTTGAACAGCCGGGTGCCGGCGGCGACCTGCGGGAAGCGGTTGCGGTAGTGGCGCAGGTCCATGCGGCCGTTCGGCAGCAGCCGAGGCGCGTCGTCGCGATGCAGCAGGTCGGTCTGCTCGTCGATGCCGGCATCCTTGCCTTCCAGCGGTGCCTTGCCCGCGGCGATGGTCATGCGGGTGGCCAGGTCGCGTGCGATGGCGTCGCGCACCGCCTTGGCGTCGATGCCGAAGCGCAGGCCCTTGACCCACAGTGCGGCGACGAACTCGTCGAAGTCGGGATGCAAGCGCTCCATGGTCACGCGCATGCCGTCGGGCGCGTTCGGGTCGGTCTCGACATGCTCGATGCTGACCGGCTCGAAGATGTATTCCGCCGAACTGCCGTCGGCGGCGATCTTGAGGTTGCGGTAGATGTCGCGACGCTCGGCGGGGAAAGCGACGACGTCGCGCGCGATGCGCAGCAGCGGCGGCTTGCCGTGCCGCTCGTAGTCGGCCAGCGCAGCGTCGATGTCCCTCGGCTCCCAGAGGAAGACGAGGTCGAGGAAGGCCGCGTAGTCGAGATCGGCGAAGCGCGCGCCGGCCGCGAAGACGCGCTCGGCGAACTGTGCGAAGGGACGCCCGGTGTCGAAGGCGGCGAGGTTGACGTAAAGTCCGTCGTCGTGCCGCTGCATGAAAGGCGGCAGCAGGATCTCGCCCGCCTTGAGGTCGACCAGATTGCCGAAAGCCGAGGCGTCGCTCATAACTCGCGCAACCTCCGGCCGGCCGCGGCCAGCGTCTCGTCGTTCTTGGCGAAGCAGAAGCGCACCACGCGGTGATCGCTGCGACGGGGATCGGGATGGAACACGGACACCGGGATCGCCGCGACGCCATGCCGGCGCGTGAGGCGCTCGGCGAACGCGGTGTCGGGCTCATCCGAGATCGCAGCATAGCGGGCCAACTGGAAATAGGTCCCGGCGCAGGGCAGCGATTCGAAGCGCGAGCCGGCGAGCTCCGCGCGCAGGCGATCGCGCTTCTCCTGGTAGAAGGCCGCCAGCCCGGCGGCGAAGCCCGGTTCCTCGCGCATCATGTCGGCCAGCGCCAGTTGCGCCGGATGGTTGACGCAGAAGGTCACGAACTGGTGGGCCTTGCGGAACTCGGCCGTCAGCGCACGCGGCGCCAGGCAATAGGCGACCTTCCAGCCGGTAGCGTGGTAGGTCTTGCCGAAGCTGGAGACGACGAAGGACCGCTCCGCCAGCGATGGCGTGCGGCAGACGCTTTCGTGGCGTGCGCCGTCGAACACCATGTGCTCGTAGACCTCGTCGGAGAGTACCGCGATGCCGGTGTCGCGCACCAGGGCGTCGAGCGCCGCCATGTCGGCGGCCGACCAGACCGCGCCGCTCGGATTGTGCGGCGTATTGATGACGATCATGCGCGTGCGCGGCGTCATCAGGGCGCGCACCTCGTCCCAGTCCGGGCGGTAATCGGGAAAGCGCAGCGTGGCATGGACGGCGGCGCCGCCGTTGAGTTCGATCGCCGGCACGTAGGAATCGTAGACCGGCGCGAAGACGATCACTTCGTCGCCGGGGCGCACGCAGGCGGCGATGGCGGTGAAGATCGCCTGGGTTGCGCCGGCCGTGATGGTGATCTCGCTTTCCGGGTCATAGCGGGCGCCGTAGAGATCTTCCACCTTGGCGGCGATCGCCTCGCGCAGCGGCGCCGCACCTGCCATCGGCGCGTACTGGTTGCGCCCCGCCGCCATGTGATGCGCCATGCATTGGAGCAGCCGCGGCGGCGGCGAGAAATCGGGGAATCCCTGCGACAGGTTGATCGCGCCATGCTCCGCGGCCAGCCGCGACATCACGGTGAAGATTGTCGTGCCGACCTGCGGGAGCTTCGAAGGTATCCCCGCGAAAGACATCTGTCGTCGGATCAGTTGACGCCCAGCAGTTCGACCTCGAACACCAGCGTGGCGTTGGGCGGGATGACGCCGCCGGCGCCGCGGGCGCCGTAGCCAAGCTGGGGCGGAATGGTGAGCTTGCGCACGCCGCCGATCTTCATGCCCTGCACGCCCTCGTCCCAGCCGGCGATGACGTGGCGCGCGCCGAGCGCGAACTCGAAGGGCTCGTCGCGATCCTTGCTGGAGTCGAACTTGGTGCCGTCGGTCAGCCAGCCGGTGTAGTGGACCGTGACGTACTGGCCGGCGGCAGCGACGGCGCCTTCGCCTTCGCGGATGTCTTCGATGACGAGACCGCTGGCGGTCGTGTTGGATGTGCTCATGTCTTCCTCTGGAACGGGATATGGCCGGCCATTATGCCCCGGCGGCTTGGCCTCGTCGATTTCGCCTAGACCCGGAAACGCTGCACCGAGTCCTGCAGCTCGTCCGACAGATGCTCGAGTCGATTCGCCGCCTCGAACACCGCGGCGACCGCGCCGCTGTTCTCCTCCGTCATCTGGGCGATCTTCTCGACGTTGGCGGCGATCTGGCCGCTCGCGGCGCTTTGCTCGCGCAGCGCACTGGAGATGTCTTCGACAGCCGCCAGCACCTCGCGGGTTCCCTGCTCGATGCGCGCCATCGATGCGCCGGTACGCCCCGCCATCTCCACGCCTTCGCCCACCAGGGCGGTGCCCTCGGCCATTTCGGCCACCGCATCCTGGGTTCCGCGCTGGATCGCCTCGATCACGGCAGCGATCTCCTGCGTCGAAGCGGCGGTGCGCTCGGCGAGCTTGCGTACTTCGTCGGCCACCACCGCGAAGCCGCGTCCCTGCTCGCCGGCTCGCGCCGCCTCGATGGCCGCGTTGAGCGCCAGCAGGTTGGTCTGGTCGGCGATCTCCTTGATGACGTTGACGATGTTGGAGATCTGTCCCGACTGGTCGCCCAAGGTCTGGATGACGCCGCTCGCGCGCTCGACGCAAGCGGCGATCTTGTTGATCTCGGCGACGGTGTGCTGCACCAGCCGCCCGCCCTCGGTGGACAGCTTGCCGGTCTCCTCGGCGAGCGTGCGTGCGCCGGCCGCACTTTCCGACACGTGCTCGATGCTGGTCGTGACCTCTTCGATCGAGGCTGCCATCGAAGCGGAAGCCTCGCTCTCCTGCTGCGCGCTTGCCGACACCTGCTGCGAACTGCTGGCGAGATGCCGGGCCGCATCGGCGACCTCGCCGGCCGCGGAACGCGACTCGACGATGGCGCGATGAAGGCTGGTACGCATATTGGCGATCGAGGCGGCCAGGCTGTCGCTGTCGCCCGGCGCGACGGACAGTTCGACGGTAAGGTCGCCTTCGGCCACGCGGCGTGCCGCCGCCTGCATGTCGAGCGGTTCGCCGCCGAGGCGCCGCAGGATCTCCCGGATCATGGCGATCATGGTGCCCGCAGCCAGCAGGGCGCCGGCGGCGGCGAGCGCGAAGACCGACCAGCGTGCGCGCTCGGAAGTCTGCTGCAGCGACTCCGCCGTGCCGTCGGCATACGCGGACGCGATCTTCACGGTCGCATCGACGGCATTGCGATGATCGATGTAGAGGCGATGCAGATCGCCGCCCAGCTGATGCAGGCGCGCGGCGTCCTGCGACTTGGCGGCTGCGGCGAAATCGCCGAGCGCCAGCTTCCAGAAGTCGTCCGCCAGGCGCTTCTGGTCGCCCAGCAGCGCGGCCTTGACGGCTGGATCGAGCTGCTGCTGTCCCTGCCAGAAGGCGGCGCGCTCGTCGTAGTCCTGCTTGAGCTTGGCCAGCTTGGCGAGCAGCGCTCCCACCTCGTCCGGCTTGGCACTTTCGACTTCCTTGACCGTGAATTCGGCTTCCAGCGCATAGAGCGGCGGCGGCAGGATGTCGGCAACGACGTCCTTGCCCAGTCCCATGCGGGTCGCTGCACTGGAGATCGAGTTCGTCGCGACGGCGACGACGACGGTGAAGGCGGCCAGCAGCAGTATCACGCCTGCGAGCGTGGCAAGCAGCTGGGCCTTGACGCTCAGCGTCCTCAGCATGTTCCCCTCCGATAGTCGAGTTCAAGGACTATTACTTCTGGCTTATTGCCGAAGAATGGTACCTTGATTTGCAGTAGGGGAATGCTGCGATGCGGCGAGAGAACTAGGCGAGAAGCCTGTTGATCGCTTCGGCGACCTTTTCCGGCTGGAAGGGCTTGAGGATGTAGCCGCGCGCACCCGCTCTGCCGGCCTGCACGATGAAGTCGCGGCTTGCCTGGCCGGTGACCATCATCACCTGCGCCGCGGGCGAGTGCGCGCGGATCGCCAGCAGGGCCTCGATGCCGCCCATGCCCGGCATCTCGACGTCGAGGCAGACGATCTCGGGGGCATGCATGGCGACCAGGTCGACCGCCTCGCGACCGTCGCTGGCTTCGCCGACGATGGCCACGCCGGTCCTTTCGAGGATCGCCTTGAGCAGCTGGCGCATGGTGGCGCTGTCGTCGGCGATCACCGCGCGGGCTCGGGGAGACGCGACCCCCTGGACTGGCGCCTGCTCGGCCTGCGCCAGCAGGCGGCGGGTGTGCGAGACCTGCTCCATCTCCTTCAATATGGCGCCGGGGGCGAAGGGCTTGCGCAGAAAGCCGGCAGCGCCGGCTTCCGCTGCCGCGCTTTCGAGCCTCGGGTCGGCGTCACCGGTGATGATGACGACCGCGACGCCGGGGTGGGCGGCGCGGAGCTCGCGCAGCAGCGCGAGGCCGTCGCCGTCGGGCAGGTTGTAGTCGAGGCAGACGATGTCGGGCTCGCTGCGCTCGACCGTGGCGAGCAGGGCGGCGCCGCTGGAAAGGTCGGCGACCACCCGGTAGCCCTCGTCCGTGAGCAGCGCTCGCAGCAAGCCGCGCACGGCGGCGGCATCGTCGACGATAACGACCTTGGCGAGCGGGGGCGGCACGATCAACTCAGAACGGCGGGACCGAACAGTTGCTTCGGCCGGTCCGCGGGCAGCGGACGCGAGAAGTAGTAGCCCTGGAACTTGCTGCAACCGAGGCCGGCCAGCATGGCGAGCTGGGCGTCGTTCTCGACGCCTTCGGCCAGCGCATCGATGCCCAGGCTGCGGGCGAGCGCGATGATGGCCGCGACGATGGCGGCGTCGTCCTTGTCCTCGGTCAGGTCGCGCACGAAGCTCTGGTCGATCTTGAGCTTGTCGACGGGGAAGCGCTTGAGATAGGCGAGGCTCGAATAGCCGGTGCCGAAGTCGTCGATGGCGAGCCGCACGCCCATCGCCGAAAGCGCCTCGAGCTTGGCGAGCGTCTCGTCGAGGTCGTGCATCAGGGTGGATTCGGTGATCTCCAGCTCGAGCAGCTCGGCCGGCTGGCCGGCCGCGGAGAGCGCTTCGCGCACGGTGTCCACGAAGCCCGTCTGGCGGAACTGCCGCGGCGACAGGTTGACCGAGACGGGGACCGCCGGATGGCCGGCTTCCTGCCAGCGCCGGTTCTGCCGCAGCGCCTCGCCCAGCACCCAGGTCCCGATCGGCACGATCAATCCGGTCTCCTCGGCCACCGGGATGAACTCCCCGGGCGGAATGGTGCCTTGTTCGGGATCCTGCCAGCGCAGCAGCGCTTCCATGCCGCACACGCGCCGCGCGTGCAGGTCGACCAGCGGCTGGAAATGCAGGCGCAGCTGGTCGCCGTCGAGCGCCGCGCGCAGGCGATGTTCGAGCTTGAAGAAGCGCTCGGCCTCGGCGTTCATGCGCGGCGCGAAGAACTGGAAGTTGTTGCGCCCCTGCTCCTTGGCGTGGTACATGGCCGTGTCGGCGTTCTTCATCAGCGCGTAGACGTCGCTGCCGTCCTCGGGATAGATGCTGATGCCGATGGACGGCGTCGCCCGCAGCGCATGACCCTCGATGTTCACCGCCGGTGCCAGCGCGTTGACGATCTTTTCCGCGACGAGCACCGCATCGTCGGGCCCGGAGATCTCCTGCAGCACGATGAGGAACTCGTCGCCGCCGAGGCGCGACACGGTGTCGATGGCGCGCACCACGCCGCGCAGCCGCTCGGCGACGTGCTTGAGCAGCTCGTCGCCGATGTGATGGCCGAGGGTGTCGTTGATGCTCTTGAAGCGATCGAGGTCGAGGAACAGAACGCCGACGCGGCTGCCGTAGCGCGCCGCCTGCATCAGCGCCTGGCCCAGGCGATCGAGCAGCAGCGCCCGGTTCGGCAGGCCGGTGAGGGCATCGTGGTGGGCGATGTGCCAGATGCGCTGCTCGGCCTGCATGCGCTCGTAGATTTCGCCCTGCAGCTGCGCGTTGGCGGATTCGAGCTCGGCGGTTCGCTCCACCACGCGCACTTCGAGCTCGTCGCGGGTGCGCAGCAGTTCCTCCTGCGCCTGGCGCCGCTCGGTGACGTCCTCGAAGATCCAGATGACGTCGAAGTTGTGGCTGTCGCCGCCGACGCGCCGGCCGGTGACGCGAACCCAGAGCGGGACGCCGTCCTTCTTCACCACGCACTGCTCGCCGACGAACACCATGCCGCGCAGGATGGCGTCGTAGGCCTGCGCACCGAGCGTCAGGTAGTCGTCCTCGCTCTTGAAGAACACGCGGGTCGAGCGGCCCACCAGCTCGCCGGAGCGCCAGCCGAATATCTCCTCGAGGCGGTGGTTGCAGCGATGCACGCGACGGTTGCGCACATACAGGATGCCCACCGCCGCATTGTCGAAGATCATCTCCTGCTCGGCCAGCGCCTGGCGGATCTTTTCCTCGGCCTGGCGCTCGTCGGTGATGTCCTCGACCAGCCAGACCGATCCCGCCTCGGGACGGTCGCGGTCGAAGGCGCGGCCGCTGATGCGGGCCCAGAACATGGTGCCGTCCTTGCGCTTCAGCGGCTGCTCGCGGCGATGGGAGCGGCCGTCGCGCAATTCCTGGTACACCCGGGCCATCGCCTTGAACTCGTCCTCGGACTCGAACGTGATGGCGATCGATTTGCCGACCATCTCGGCCGAGCCGTAGCCGAACAGCTCCTCGAAGCGCGGATTGCAGCGGACGATCCGCCGGTCGCGCAGCACGGTGATGCCGATCAAGGCGGCGTCGAAGATGGCACCGAGCTCGGCCGTGGACTGCTCGAGCGCTTCGCGCATCATGCGGTCCTCCGAAACGTCCTCCATGATCCAGATGGTGCCGGCATGGCGGGCGCTGGGATCGACGGCCTTGGCCGAGATGTGGCACCAGAAGAGCGAGCCGTCCTTGCGGCGCAGGCGGATCTCGGCGACGAAGGGCTTGCCGGCCGAGAGCACCGGGCTGGCCTCGCGCCCCATGGACTCGTAGTCCTCGGTCGACGGATAGAGATCCTGTCCCATCAGGCCGACGAACTCGTCGAGCGGGTAGCCGAACATCTCCGCGCACAGCGGGTTCGCCTGAACCACCTTGCGATTGCGCGAGAAGAGGATGCCGACGGTGGCGTTCTCGAGGATGGCCTGGAGTTCGACCAGCGCCTGGGCCGTCGTCCTCCCCGAATATGCCATCGTCGCCGCCGTCATCAGCCGTCCGCTCTCAGTCCCTTGCGCTCAGCTTCTCCACCAGCTTGAACACGGCAGAGGTGTCCTCCTCGCCGAAGCCGGAGCCGATCATGGCATTGAACATCTGCGCGGTTGCGGCGGCGGTCGGAAGGGCGAGGCCGAGGCGATGCGCCTCTTCCATCACGATGCGCAGGTCCTTCTGCTGCATCCAGGACTTGAACCCCGGCTTGAACTCGCCGTCGAGCATGCGCTGGCCATGCACCTCGAGAATGCGGCTGTAGGCGAAGCCGCCGAGCAGCGCCTGGCGCACCAGGGCGGCGTCGACACCGCTCTTCTTCGCGAAGTTCATGGCCTCCGCGACGGCAGTGACCGTGACCGAGACGAGGATCTGGTTGCAGGCCTTGGTCACCTGGCCGGCGCCGATTCCTCCGACCAGCGTCACCGACTTGCCCATCTTCTCGAAGAGCGGCAGCACCTGCGCGAAGGCCCGCGTGCTGCCGCCGACCATGATGGTCAACGTCGCGTTGATCGCGCCGATCTCGCCCCCCGACACGGGAGCGTCGAGGAATTCGATGCCGCGTTCGGCCAGGCGCGCGCCGATCCGCTGGGCCGCGGCCGGCGCGATGGTCGACATGTCGACCACGATGAGGCCCGGCCGGGCGCCGGTGTCGATGCCGTCGACGCCCAGCACCACCTGTTCGACGTCCGGTGCATCGGCCACCATGGTAAACACCACGTCCGAGTGCGCGGCGACCGCCGCCGGACTGGCATGGCAGGTGGCGGCGACGTTCTTGAAGGGGTCGAGCGAGGCGGGGCGGCGTGCCCACAGGTGCAGCGCATGGCCGGCGTTGGCCAGGTGCAGCGCCAGCGGGCGTCCCATGAGCCCCAGGCCGATGAATCCGATTTCCATCCTAGCTCCTAGAGTGGGCCGGCCGCGGCCGGGTGCTCAGCCCCCCTGCACTGCCTTGAGGATCAGCGGAACCAGCGGCTCGGGCAGCTTGATCTTGCCGGCGAGCGCGAAGGCGTGGCCGGCATCCGACATCTTCTTCCAGGTCTTGCGAATGATGTCGAGCCACTTCTCCTCCGTATAGTCGGGCTTCTGCCCGGCGAAGGCGAGCATGTAGTGCTCGATGAAGACGAGGTCGACCACGTCCTCCATCATCTGCGTTTCGGGATTGACCTTGAGCTGGCGCTTGCCGACGATGGTCTTGACGCGCTCGATCGTCTCCTGGTCGTAGCCGGCTTCGGCCATCAGCCTGCCGGCAGTCTCGGCATGGAACTTGTAGAGGCCGGTGCGCCAGGCCTGGTAGCCCTCGCGGGTCATCGGGTAGCTCGAGCGCGGCGTCTTCCAGCGCTGGATGTGCTGGGCGCGGCAGGCGAGCTGAACGGCTTCCGGGGCATCCGGGGCGAAACGTCCGAGCATGTCGGTCATGCGGTGGGCGTACAGCAGTTCCTTCGGCCACTCCTTGCCCTCGGCCGTTTCCTTGTTCGGGTCCTCCGCGTTGGCGGCGTCGAACAATGCAATGGCGCGTTCGAAGCGCTTCTGGTCTGATATCGTCGTCATGATGCCCCTCCTGAAAATGCGATTATAGCGGCGCCCTGCGGCCGGCGCTCTGCCGCGGCATCACAGCCGACCCACGACCAGCAGCGAGACATCGTCCGAGAGGGGCCCGATGCCGGCGTGCGCATAGACGGCCCTGCGGATCGCCTCGACGCGCTGGCCGGAGGGCGACTTCGCCAGCACTTCGCGCAGCCGCTCGACGCCGAACTGGTTGCCGTCCCCATCCGCCGCCTCGATGAGGCCGTCGCTGAAGAGGACGAACTGGTCGCCGGGCGCGAGTTCGATGTCCGAGACGACCGCGTTCTCCTCGTCGAAGTCGACGATGCCCAGCGGCAGTTCGAGCGCAGCGAAGCAGCTCTTGACGCCGCCATCGGCGTCGAGCAGCAGCACTTCCGGCATGCCGCCCTGCCACAGATGTGCGCGGCCCTTGCCTTCGTCGAGCCACAGCAGGCTGGCGGCGACGAAACGGCCCGAGGGCATGGTGGCGCACAACTGCCGATTGAGCTCGGCAACGATGTAGTCGAGCGGGTAGCCGCGCTCGACGAAACCATAGAACAGGGTCAACACGGGCAGCACGCTGATGGCGGCCGCGAGGCCGTGGCCGGTAGCGTCGGCGAGCAGCACGTAGAGGGAACCGTCGGGTCCGCGCCCGGCGGCGATGACGTCGCCGCTGAAGTTGGCGGCCGGCGCCAGCCAGTGCTGCACCGACAAGTCCTGCAGCCCCGGCCGGCTCATCTGCCGTTCCATGATGTGCTGGGCGAGGGCGTTTTCCTCTTCCTGCGCGTCGTGATAGCGCTGCAGGCGCATGGCGTTCTCGCGCAGGCGCTGCTCGGCGGCCCGCTCCTCGGTGACGTCGCGCAGGATGCCGACGAACAGCCGGCGCCCCTCGAAGCGGAGTTCGGTGATGCCTACGTCGAGCGGGAAGACGTCGCCGCTCTTGCGCTGGCCCTCGACGGCGCGCGCGCCCTTGCCGACGAGATGCGCCGGGGCGCCGCCGAGGTAGCCGGCCATCTGGCCGGCGTGCTCGGCGCGGTACTTCTCGGGCATCAGCATCCGCACGTCCTGGCCGACCATTTCGTCGGCGGTGTAGCCGAAGATCTTGCTGGTGGCGGCGTTGACGGTCTGGATCAGGCCCTGCTCGTCGATGGTGATGATGCCGTCGATGACGTTGTCGGAGATCGCCTGGGTCCGGCGGCGGTTCTCGTCCAACGCGCGCTGGGTGCGGATGGCGCGCTCGAGCGAGCGCAGCTTGGCGTGCAGCACGACGAAGCTGACCGGCTTGTGCAGGTAGTCGTCGCCGCCGGCGTCGAGCCCCATCACCAGATTTTCTTCCTTGTCGAGGGCCGAGACGAACACCACCGGCACCCAGCGGTCGCCGCACATGTTCTTGATGATGCGCGCCGCCTCGTAGCCGTCCATCACCGGCATCATGACGTCCATCAGCACGATGTCGGGAGAGTCGACGAGGAAGCGCTCGACCGCTTCGGCGCCGTCGGCCGCAAGTTCGACGCGGTAGCCGAGCTTGCTCAGGAAGACGCGCAGGATCTGGCGGTTGGTGGCCGTGTCGTCGACGACCAGGACCTTGAGCGGCGGATCGCCCGCGGCAGGCACGGCGACGTCCGGGGGCGCTTCCGCGAGGTTGTCGCTCACTTGCTCTCCAGTCCGACGGCGGCCACGACGCGATTGCCGCAGCCCAGGTATTCGATGCGCCCGAAGCTCAGCATGCGCGCCATGGCGATGCCCCGTCCATTGAGGTCGTAGGCGCGCGCCGGCTCGAAGTCGAGGTAGCGCCGCGCATCGAAGCCCCGGCCCTCGTCGCTGATGTGGAACTCGATTTCGCCGCTCCCGCGGCGCATGACCACGCGCGCCCGCTTGCCGCTGTTCTCGGGCAGGGCCTGGCGCCTAGCCACTTCGCTCTCCCAGACGTCGTCGCGCTTGAGTTGCGACTTCTCCTCGTAGCTGATGCCGAGATTGCCGTGTTCGATGGCGTTGATCATCAATTCGGTGAGTCCGACGGCTGCGGCGTCGGGATCGGGGCAGAGCGAGGCAAGCAGGCCGGCGACGCGGCTGACGTCGTCCAGCGTGGCGAAGCTGAATTCGGCGGCGTCGAGCAGGGTGAACGCCTCGGTGTGCTTGAGGGCGCGCCGCGCCGTGGCCGCCTGGTCGGCGACGTCGGCGAGCGCGGCGCGCACGATGGCGATCAGCGCTTCGGGCTGGTAGGGCTTGGTCAGGTAGTAGTAGGCGCCCGCCTCGATGCCGGCGCGTACGTTTTCCGGGCCGGCCGCAGCCGTCTGGACGATCACCGGGATGTGCCGGTAGCGGTCGTCCGCCTTCATCCGGCGCAGCAGCTCGATGCCGCTCATGCCCGGCATCATGTGGTCGACGATGGCGAGGTCGTAGGGCGGCGCGGCGCCCTCCAGCTTCTGCCACGCGCGCTCCGCATTGGGCGACAGATCCACGTCGATGTGCGGATCGGCCAGAAACTCGCGGATGATCTCGAGGTTGACCGGCTCGTCGTCGACGGCAAGGACCCGCCAGCGGTGCGCCGCCACGTGACCGCCGTTGAGCTTCATGAGGGGAACTCCTCCTGCCAGGACAAGCACCGGGTGCGCGGATGCGAGCGGATTCTACTCCCGGGCAGGATCGGCAGGCGGGCGGCGCAGGCTGAAGTAGAGCACGGGGATCACCACCAGCGTCAGCGCCGTCGATACGAGAATGCCGAAGATCAGCGAGAGCGCCAGGCCGGAGAAGATCGGGTCGTCGAGGATGAACAGCGCGCCCAGCATGGCCGCCAGTCCGGTCAGCGCGATCGGCTTGGCGCGGATGGCGGCGGCCTGGATGACGGCCTCCGCGAAATCCATGCCCTGCGCCACCTGCTCGTTGATGAAGTCGACCAGCAGGATCGAGTTGCGCACGATGATGCCGGCCAGCGCGATCATGCCGATCATCGAGGTGGCGGTGAACTGGGCGCCGAACAGCGCGTGGCCGGGCATCACGCCGATGATGGTGAGCGGGATCGGCGCCATGATGACCAGCGGCACCAGGTAGCTCCTGAACTGGGCGACGATCAGCAGGTAGATCAGCACCAGGCCGACCGCGTAGGCGGCGCCCATGTCGCGGAAGGTCTCGTAGGTGACCTGCCATTCGCCGTCCCACTTGATCGCGTAGCCGGCGTAGGGATCCTTCGGCTGGCGGATGAAGTATTCGCCCAGCGTGCCGCCTTGCGGCAAGGCGATGCCGGCCAGCTTGCTGCGGATGTCGAACATGCCGTACAGCGGGGAATCCAGCTTGCCGCCCATGTCGCCGGTGACATAGACCACCGGCAGCAGATCCTTGTGATAGACGACCTTCTCGCGCTGCATGCTCTTCACGTCCACCAGTTCCGAGACCGGCACCAGGTTGCCGCCGTATTGCGGCAGCGCGCGGACCTTGAGCTTGAGCAGTTGGTCGATGGAATCCTGACGTTCGGCCGGCAGCGTGACCCGCACGGGAATCTCATACTTCGAGTCGCCGTCGTGGACCGGCGTCACGTCCTCGCCCGAGAGCCCGAGCTTGACCGTTTCGACGATGTCCTGCTGCGAGACGCCGAGCTGCGCCGCCTTGGTCTGCGAGACGCGCAGCAGCAGCTTGCCGGAATCGGCGTCCACCGTGTCGTCGACGCCGAGGATGTCCGCCGTGCCTTCGAAGGCCGCGCGCACCTGCTTGGCGACCGCGATCTGTCCTGCGTAGTCGGGGCCGTAGACCTCCGCGACGATCGGCGACAACACCGGCGGACCCGGCGGCACTTCCACCACCTTGGCGTTGCCGCCGGCCGCCTTGGCGATGGCCATCAGCCTGTCGCGCACCGAGGTCGCGATCTCGTGGCTCTGGCGGTCGCGATGGTGCTTGTCGACCAGGTTGACCTGGATGTCGCCCATCTCCGGGTTGGTGCGCAGGTAGTACTGGCGCACCAGGCCGTTGAAGTTGATGGGGGCGGAAGTGCCCGCATAGGCCTGGTAGTCCTGCACTTCCGGGATCTTCGCGATCTCGGCCGACATGTCGCGCAGCACGCGCGCCGTGTCCTCGAGCGGCGTGCCGACCGGCATGTCGAGCACCACCTGGAATTCGCTCTTGTTGTCGAATGGCAGCATCTTCAGCACGACGAGCTTGAAGATGCCCAGCGAGATCGAGATCGCGATGGCTGCCAGGATGCCGAGCCACAGCTTGCGGCGCGCCGCGGCGCCGGTCCGCGGATCGAGGAAGGGCGAGATGATGCGCCGTGCCGCGGCATCGAGGCGCCGCGCCATGCGGTCCTCGCCGGACGAATGGTGGCCGCCCTTGATGAGTTTGAGCGCCAGCCAGGGCGTGACGACGAAGGCGATCGCCAGCGAGATGAACATGCCCATCGAGGCGTTGATCGGGATCGGGCTCATGTACGGCCCCATCAGGCCCGAGACGAAGGCCATCGGCAGCAGCGCCGCGATCACCGTGAAGGTGGCCAGTATCGTCGGTCCGCCGACCTCGTCCACGGCGAGCGGGATGATCTCCACCAGCGGCCGGTCCGGATGCAGCTTCTGCCAGCGGTGGATGTTCTCGACCACGACGATGGCGTCGTCCACCAGGATGCCGATCGAGAAGATCAGCGCGAACAGCGAGACGCGGTTGAGCGTGAAGCCCCAGGCCCACGAGGCGAACAGCGTCGCCGCCAGCGTGAGCGATACGGCCGCGCCGACGATGACGGCTTCGCGGCGGCCCAAAGCGAACAGTACCAGCAGCACCACGAAGGAAGTCGCGAACACCAGCTTGCCGATCAGCTTCTGCGCTTTCTCGGTGGCGGTGGCGCCATAGTTGCGCGTCACCGTGAAGCCGACCCCGTCGGGAATCACCGTGCCGCGCAGCGACTCGGCGCGCGCGATCACGGCGGAGGCGACGTCGGCGGCATTGACGCCCGGCTTTTTGGATACCGCCAGCGTGACCGCCGGATATTCCTGCTTGCCATCGCCGTGCCAGACGTATCGGCTCGGCTGGTCGGCGCCGTCCTCGACGCGGGCGACGTCGGCCATGAAGACCGGCTTGCCGCCGTAGACGCCGACCACCAGGCGCTTCACGTCGCCGGCAGATTCGATGTAGGTGCCGGTCTGGACCAGCACCTCGCGGTTGTCGGCGACCAGGCTGCCGGCCGGCTGCGACGCGTTGGAAAGCTGCAGCGCCGCCTTGAGGTCCTTGGCCGTGACGCCGTAGGCGTTCATGCGGTCGGCGTCCATGCTGACGCGGATGACGTGGCCGGGGCCGCCGATGGTGGTGACGTCGCGGGTGCCGGGGATGCGCTTGAACTCGATCTCGGCCGCGCGGGAGACCTGCTGCATCTCGAACGCCGACTTCTCGGGGTCGGTGGCGTAGAAGGTCAGCGTGACGATCGGCACGTCGTCGATGCCCTTGGGCTTGACGATGGCCTCGCCGACGCCGAGGTTGGGCGACAGCCAGTCGCGATTGGCGTTGATGGTGTCGTAGAGCCTTACCAGCGCCTGGATCGGATCTTCGCCGACCTTGTACTGGACGGTGATGATCGCCATGCCCGGTCGCGCTACCGAGTAGACGTGATCGATGCCGGAGATGCGTGCCAGCACCTGTTCGGCCGGCCGGGCGACGAGGTTCTCGACGTCGCGCGGGCTGGCGCCGGGGAAGGGCACGAAGACGTTCGCCATGGTCACGTTGATCTGCGGCTCTTCCTCGCGCGGCGTCATCAGCGTGGCGAAGATGCCGAGCAGCAGCGCGATCAGCGCGATCAGCGGCGTCAGGGTGTTACGCAGGAAGTAACCTGCGATGCGGCCGGAGATCCCCATCGGTGTCTACTTCCCGGCTTGCTTGAGGACGATGCCGGACTTGACGGGCTCCAGGCTCACCTTGTCGCCGGCTTCCAGGCCGGCCATGATCTCGAGCTCGCCGTTGGCCAAGGCTTCGCCGATCCGAACCTGGCGCAAACGGGTGGCGCCCTGCGGGTCGACGACATAGACGGCATGGATCTCGCCGCGGCGGATGACGGCCTGGGCGGGCACGGTCAGCTTCCTGGCGCGGCCGCTGATGAAATGCACGCGCGCCGCCATGCCGGGAATCACGCCCGAGGCGTTGTCGGGGAGATAGACGCGGGCCGTGACCGTATGGCTGCGGGCATCGAGGGAAGGCAGGAACTCGACGCGCGAAGCCTCGATCCACTTGCCTGTCTCGACGAACTCGACCTTCGCCTTGGACGCGCCGCGCAGTTCCGCAAGCTTGTATTGCGGCACGCTGGCGACCACACGCAGGCCCTTGGGGTCGAAGACCGTGGCGAGCGGCCGACCCAGCGCCGCCATTTCGCCAAGTTCGACCTGGCGCTGCGCGACGACGCCGGAAATGGGTGCGGTTACGGTTGCATAGGAAAGCCCTGCGCCGGCCTGGCCGCTCGCGGCGCGCGCGGACTTCAACTCCGCCTCGGCCTTGTCGAGCGCAGCCCCGCTGATGAACTTCCGCTCGAACAGGCTCTTGGTCCGCTTGTAGTCGGCCTCGGCCTGCGCCAGGCGGGCCTGGGCGCCCGCGGCGGCCTCCTGGGCCTCGCGGGAGTCGATGCGCATCATCACCTCGCCGGCCTTGACCTTCTGCCCGGCATCGACCCGCATGTCGACGATACGCCCCGGTACCTGCGCCGCGACCGTCGCCTGCCTGACGGCCTCGACCACGCTTTCGGCGGGATAGGAAAGGTCGACCTCGTGGGGTTCGAGGACCAGGGTTTGCTGCGCCGCAGCAGGGAGGGTGAGGGCGATGGAAGCCAGGAATATCAAGGGTTTCATGAATATAAGAATACCCTAATATTTTAGTCGGGACAAGACGGGAGCGGCCCTCGGTGACTTTCGTCACATCGGCATGAACCCGGGCTCATGCCATGCTCTTCAATGCGGCGAGGAATTCGGCGTCGTTCTTGGACGGTGCTGCGGATGCCCTGGCATTTCCTGTTTGGCTGCGACCGTCGCGCTTTTCCGCGGCCGAAACAATGAGGGGCATGGTGGCCAGCCATGCCATGAATGCGTCGACGTCCTCGATCACTGCGGTTCTCTTGGAAGGCATTTGGACTCGTACCGCGATTGTCTGGGCTCATTGTAGCCCAGGGTCATGCGCCCGCCCCGGAGATTCAGGCCGGCCGCCGTCCGCCTCCCGCCAGGCGGCGGACGGCGGCATTTGCCGCCATGACGCAGGCAGCCCCGACCCATCCGATGACAAGGTCGCCGAAGATGCCGCCCAGGGGTACGTCCTCGAGCAGCGCGGCGAAGCCGTGGACCGCGTGTCCGACGCCTGGGCCGAGGCCCAGGGTCTCGGAGATCGGCGGCACATTGTGGAGCAGTACGCCGCCGCCGACGAGGAGCATGGCGATGGCGCCGCCGACGGTGAGTGCCTGCAGCAGATAGGGGACGGCGGCGAGGATGGCGCGGCCCATGGCGCGCCAGGTGCGCGATTGGCGGCGCGCCAGCCAGGCGCCCATGTCGTCGAGCTTGATGAGGAAGGCGACGGTGCCATAGACGCAAAGCGTCAGGGCGATGCCCACCGCGACCAGCACGGCGACCTGCACGCCGAGCGGCTTGCCGGCGACGAACGCCAGCGACAGCACGATGATTTCAGCGGAGAGGACGAGGTCGGTGCGGATCGCGCCCTTGATCTTCTCGGCCTCGCCGGCATCGGCGTCTTCCTCCGAATCGTGCCCGACTCCCATGAGCGCGAGGCACTTCTCGGCGCCCTCGAAGGCAAGGAACAGACCGCCCGCGCACAGCAGGAAGGGGATGAGGAACGCGGCGAAGGACGCGAGCAGCAGTGCCGCGACGATCAGCAGCACCTTGTTGGCCAGCGAACCCTTGGCGACCGCCCAGACGACGGGCAACTCGCGATCGGGGCTGATGCCGACCATGGACTGGGCGCCGGCGGCCATGTCGTCGCCGACGACCCCGACGGTCTTGCTGGCCGCCGCCTTGGTGAGGGCGACGACATCGTCGAACAGGGCAAAGATGGATGCGCTCATGCCGGCATTCTATCCGGCCGGGCGCGCGTGCCGAGATGCGGCTGTCTAGACGCCCAGCGCGTACTGCGCCATCGCTTCCACGACTGCGGGCACCATGCCGACCGCGTCGGCGACCTCCACCATCAGATCGGGGTAGCGATCGAGCACGGCGGCGGTGCGTTCGGGCAGGTCCTTCAGGACGTGCCTGCCGGGGGCGAAGAAGATCGGAACGATGCGGATCTCGTCCACGTCCTGCCTTACCAGCGCGTCCACCGCCTCCTCGAAGGTCGGCTGCTGGAGCTCGAGGAAACCGATCTCGATCTTCGCCTGCGCGTCGCGCGCCTGCATGGCGGCCTTGATGCGCAGGAAGGGCTGGATGTATTCGGCGTTGCGGGCGCCATGCCCGAACAGCAGGATGCCTTTGCTCATGGGTCGATTCTACTTGCGGTGGCGCCCGGCGACTTCCGGGATGGCGCGGCGGTACGCCGCCTCGAGCTCGCTCATGCTGGAGGATGAAACGTCGAGGTCGACCAGCAGGCCGTCGTCGAGGCCGTAGGCCCATCCATGCAGCGTCAGGTCCTGGCCGCGGCGCCAGGCGTCGCCGACCAGCGTGGTACGCGCGAGATTGCGCACCTGCTCGACGACGTTGAGTTCGCACAGCGCGCTCCAGCGCGTGTCGAGGTCGGGCAATTCGCCGAGCAGCCCGGCATGGCGGTCGGCCACGTCCTGGATGTGCCGCAGCCAGTTGTCGATCAGGCCGAGGGAAACGCCCTCGAGCGCGGCCCGCACGCCGCCGCAGCCGTAGTGGCCGACGATCATGATGTGCTTGACGTTCAGCACGTCGATCGCGTACTGCACCACCGACAGGCAGTTGAGATCGGTGTGCACGACCACGTTGGCGACGTTGCGATGGACGAAGACCTCGCCGGGCTTCAGGCCGGTAATCTGGTTGGCCGGTACGCGGCTGTCGGAGCAGCCGATCCACAGGTACTCGGGGCGCTGGATCGAGGCGAGCGTCGAGAAGAAGGCCGGTTCCTCGGCGACGGTTTGCGCGGCCCACTCGGCGTTGGCCTCGAACAGGTGGGAAAGCGGCTTCATGGTCTGTTGGCGTTGCGGTTGGCACGTATCGAGCTGCCGAGCGACAGCACGATCAGTGTAGCGCCGACGAGCCCGGTGAAGGCCTCCGGGATGTGTACCGAGACGCCGAGGAACATCACCACCGCCAGGGCCCCGATGGCCCAGAAGGCGCCATGCTCGAGGTAGCGGTAGGTGGCCAGGGTGCCGCGCTCGACCAGCAGCAGCGTGAAGCTCCGCACGAACATGGCGCCGACGCCGAGACCCATGACGATGATGAGCAGGTTGTTGGTCATGGCGAAGGCGCCGATGACTCCATCGAACGAGAAGCTGGCGTCGAGCACCTCGAGGTAGAGGAAGCCGGCGAAACCTTGCCGGACAGCGCCTTGCGGTCCCTGGTGCTCGTCGCCGCCGAGCAGCCCGGCGAAGCCCTTGACGAAGATGAACACGACGACGCCCCAGACGCCGGCAACGACGAACTCGTCCTGCTCCTGCCCGTCGAGGAGTTGCGCCATGGCAAGCAGGATGGACAACGTGAGGGCGCCTTCGATGGCCTCCATCTTGCCCAGGCGCGTCAATTGCCGTTCCACCAAGCCGAACCAATGCCGTGTCTTGTGGCGGGCGACGAAGAACTTGAAGAACACCATCATCAGGAAGGCGCCCCCGAAGGCGCCGATCTGGTGATGCGCGGACGCCAGTATCTCGCCGTAGCGGACCGGGTCCTCGACTGCCAGCCGGATCGCCTCCCCGGGACCCAGGTTGCCGGCCAGGCCGACGATCAGCAGCGGGAAGACCAGCCGCATGCCGAATACGGCGACGATGATGCCCCAGACCAGGAAGCGGCGCTGCCACTGCGCGTTCCAATTGGTCAGCACCGTGGCGTTGACCACGGCGTTGTCGAAGGACAGCGAGGTCTCCAGCACGCCGAGGAAGACGACGGTGGCCGCCGCCGGCAGGCCGCCGACGGCGAAGGCGATCGCCACGGCCAGGACGGCAATGACGAAGGTGCTCGCGAAATGGGCGGTGGCGGGTTTCACGGCGGGAACGTCAGTCTTCGAGCAGACCCAGCTTGCCGGCCAGCCAGCGCGTGGTGGTGGCCTGGATGATGATGGTCATCAGGATGGCGAGCAGCGTGACGGCCGCGATCACCTTGGCGCCCGGCGCGTTGGCGCCGAGCAGCATGCCGGCCAGCGCGCCGGGGATGACGCCGGTCTCCCGCGTCCAGCACATGAACAGCAACTCCTTGAAGCTCCACTTGGCGCGCCGGTCGGGCAGGGCGCAGGCGAACACCGCGAGGGGGCGCGCCACCAGCATGAAGACTGCCACGACGGCGGCGCCGCCCAGCAGGTACTGGTTCATCAGCCCAAAGTCCACCTGGCTGCCGAGCAGAACGAAGATGAACATGCGCATGATGAGCGCCGTGGTCATCACGTATTCCTCGAGCTTGGCCTGTTCCTCCTCGCCCATCTCGAAGCCGAAGGCGTCCTTGTTGCCGAGGATGATGCCGAACACGAACACCGCCATGAAGCCGGAGGCCTGCAGGCCATCGGCGCCGAGGTAAGCGCCGATCACCGCCATCAGCGAGACGACCGGCGCGTACTCCTGCAGGAAGCCGAACTTCTCGTGCGCGATCAGCAGCGCCGCAAGGTAGCCGAGAACGCCGCCGGCGATCAGCCCGATGGAGGCCTGCTTGGCGAAGTCGATCAGCGACGACGACAGCGAGAACTCGCCCTGGCCCATGGCGATGGCGAGCACCGAGAAGGTCAGGATGGCGCCGATGGCATCGTTGAACGCGGATTCGGACATCACGGTCTGCGCGACGCGGTCGCGGATCTTTACTTGGCGGAAGACCGGCACCAGGGTTGCGGGGTCGGTGGAGGCGATGACCGAGCCGAGCAGCAGCGCCACGATAGCGGGCAGGCCGAGCAGCCACCAGGCGGCAGCGGCGGTCACCGCCGCGGTGACCAGCACGCCCGCCGTGGCGAGGATGACGATGGTGATCCAGACTTCCTTGAGCACCTTGAGACGCAGACTGGCGCCGCCGTCGAACAGGATGTAGCTGGAGCCGAAGATCAGCACCAGCTGGTTGAGGGCCGAGTCGGCCTTGACGTCGACTATGCCCGTCATGCCGGGGCCGAGCAGCATGCCGGCCAGCAGGAACAGGACGACGTCGGGCACGCGCAGCTTGCGCGCGATGAAGCCGCAGGCGGTGCCGACGGCGAGGATGATGCCGAATGCCAGCAGCACGTGCTTGGCGAGTTCGACGGTGGCGGGAGATTCCATTGCTGTTGTCGTCAGGACGCTGAAAGGCGCGAAGTCTAGGCGCTTCGCTGCGCCGCGGCAAGCCGGCGGACAGGGCCGCCGGGACCGATGTTATTCTTCTTGTTTCGCATCAATCGTCCCGATCGCCTTGCACCCGAGCCTCCTCGTCGTCCTGGTATTGCTGAGCGGCGCGGTCGTTGCCGTGACGGTCGCGCGCCGCGCGCGCCTGCCCGCGATCCTGGCGTATCTGACGCTCGGCATCGTGCTGGGGCCGCATGGCGCCCGCATGATCGGCGAGAACGCGGCGGTCGGCAGCCTCGCCGAGTTCGGCGTCGTATTCCTGATGTTCACCATCGGCCTCGAGTTCAGCCTGCCTCGGCTGAAGGCGATGCGCTCGCTGGTGTTCGGCTTCGGCGGCGCCCAGTTGCTGCTGACGGCCGCAGCGACGGCCGCGGCGGCCTCGTACGGTTACGGACAGGACTGGCGCGCCGGTGTCGCCGTCGGCCTGGCGGTTGCGATGTCGTCGACGGCGATCGTGGCGCGGCTGTTGTCGGAGCGCTTCGAGCTGCATTCGCGCTCGGGTCGCCAGACCATGGGCACGCTGCTGTTCCAGGATCTCGCCGTGGTGCCCTGCCTGATCCTGCTGCCGGCGCTCGCCGATCCGCGCGGCGGGCTTGCACAGGCGCTCGCCGTCGGCATGCTCCAGGCGGGGGTGGTGCTGGCCCTGTTGACGATCGCCGGGCAGTGGCTGACGAAGCGCGTCTTCGACACCATCGCGCGCCATCGTTCCGAGGAACTCTTCGTGCTGGCCACGCTCTGGCTGGTCGTCGCGCTGTCCTACGCGACCAATGCCGCCGGCCTGTCGCTGGCGCTCGGCGCCTTCGTGGGCGGCATGCTGATCTCGGAGACGATCTACCGCCACCAGGTCGAGGCGGACATCCGCCCGTTCCGCGACATCCTGCTCGGCCTGTTCTTCGTCACCGTCGGCATGATGCTCGACCTCGGCTTCGTCGCGGCCAACATCGACCGCCTGCTGCTCGCGGTGCTGCTGCTGGTCGCCGGCAAGGGGCTAGTGGTCATGCTGGTCGCGCTGTTGGCGCGCAATTCGCTGGACATCGCGCTGCGTACTGCGGCGCAGCTGGCACAGGCCGGCGAGTTCGGCCTGGTGCTGATCGAACTCGCCTACGACCTCAAGCTGATCGCCGTCGACGTGTTCCAGGTGACCCTGGCGGCCATGCTGGTCTCGATGTTCCTGGCGCCTTTCCTCATCGAGCGCGCGGCACGGCTCGGCGGCGCCATGGCGAAGGGCGACTGGGCGCACAAGGCCAAGGCGATCCACGACGTCGCGGTGGGCGCCTTCGGGCTCGAGGACCACGTCGTCATCTGCGGCTTCGGCCGCACCGGCCGCCGCATTGCGGAATTCCTGGCTGCCGAGGGCATCCCCTTCCTGGCGCTCGACGTCGATCCGCAGCAGGTGCGCCAGGGCGTCGAAGGCGGCCGCGTCGCCTTCGGCAGCGCCGACCGCGTCGAGGTGCTGAAGGCGGCCGGCATTGCGCGGGCGCGCGCCGTCGTGGTCGCCTATCCGGACACGCATTCCGCTGAGCGCGTGCTGCGCCTGGTCCGCGGCGAGCGGGCAAAGCTGCCGGTCGTCGTGCGCTGCTACGACGACAGCACCGTCGCAAGACTCAAGCAGGCGGGCGCCACCGAGGTGGTGCCCGAGGTGCTGGAAGGCAGCCTGATGATCGCCGCGGAGACACTGGTGCAGGCGGGCATCCCCGTGGAGCGGGCGCTCGCCCGCGTGCGCGCCGAGCGGGCGGCGCGCTATGCCAGCCTGCGCGACTTCTACCGCGATTTCCTGTCGCCGGGCGGGCGCTGACCGTCGTCAGGCAAGCCCTATGTCGTAAGCGGGATTGACGCCCCCTTGACGCGGAACTAGATTGGGAGCGCCCAACAGCGGAATGGGTTGCTCGGGCGCTCGGCGATGCGGCATCGTGCCATCCAGCGGGTGCAAGGCCCGCACCAGATCAGGAGCCGCGACATGGCCTCCAGCATTCCCCAAGACGGCGCACAACTCGCCGGAAGTGGCCAGCAACATTGGAACGCCCGGGTGCAGCGCGACGAAGTCCTCGATGGGCGCACGCGCATCGTCGGCTACCGATTCCGAGTCGTGCCGATCGACGAGTCGGCGGTGGCGCCGGGGCCCGAGGCCAAGATCCATGCGCTCAAGAACGACAGCCTCGCGACTTTCGCCCAGCAGCGGCTGGCCATCGTGCCGGTCAGCGTGGATGAATGGCGATCCTTCGACTTCCGGCAGTTCGCCACCCACAACGCCATGTTCCACCTTGGCTTGGTACCCGATGACGGGGGCGCTGCCCGCTGGCTGCATGCCATCGAGGACATCCGCTCGTGCGGCGCGCGCGTCGCGCTCGATTGGGCACTGGTCGAATCCGATCTCGGCGAACTGCTCGCGCGGGCCGACGCCATCTTCATACGGCCATCCGACTACTCGGCAGGCCGGCTCGGCGAGGTGATCGCCGGCGTCCGCGAACGCTATCCGGGTGCAAATATCGCCGCCGACGGTGTGGGGAGTTGGACCGAGTACCGCGCATGCCTGAATCTCGGCGTCCACTATTGTCTTGGCGGTTTCACCGCGACGCCATATCAGGAGGATGAAACCCAGCGCCTGGCGGTGCTCGACAACGTCCTCGACAACAAGCTGGTGCAGTTCTACTGGTACCGCGTCTTCGAATGCGGCCGCGAGGAGATCGACCACGACCATCAGGCGCTGTTCGGGTTGGCCACCGACCTGCTCAACGCGATCATCAGCGGCCGGTCTGCGCCGAAGATCGAGGAATTGGTGGACGGCCTGCTGGCCAGGGCCGCCGCGCACTTCGCCCAGGAAGAGGCGCTGCTTCAGGCCGCCGGCTACACGAATCTCGAGCGGCATGCGGCCATCCACCGCCAGTTGGCCGACAAGGCCGCGCACCTCGTGACCGAGTTCAAGGCCGGGCGGGCCGACATCGGCACGGTGTTCCAGTTCCTCGCCCAGGATTTGATCGTCAATCACATGCTGGGTGCCGACCGGGACTTCTTCCCGCTGTTCCTGAGGTCCGGCCTGGCGCAAGTGAAGCCGGCGGCAGCCAGGACCGGCGCGAAGACGGCAACGCCGCCGCTGCCGCCGCCGGCCGGCTCGGCGATGGGGGCGCGGCTGATGTAGCGCGGCGGCGCCTCAGGCGCCGTTCACCACGATGACATGCACGCGGTAGGGGCCGTGCGCGCCGAGCACGATCGTCTGCTCGATGTCGCCGGTACGCGAGGGGCCGGAAATGAAGTTCACCGCCCGCGGCAGTCGGCCGAACTCGGCGCGCGCGAGCCCCCAGGCGTCCTCCATGCCCGCCACGACGCGCGAGGCTGCCACGATGGCAACATGCGTCTCGGGCAGCAGGCTGGCCGTGGCCGGCGTGTCCGGACCCGACAGCAGCATCAGGGTACCGGTCTCGGCGATGGCGCAGAAGCTGCCGGTAATGCCCGTCAAGTCGGCGTCCACCGCACCGCGCGCTTCCACCGCCATGCCCGTCGCATTCCAAGGCAGGCCTGCCAGTTGCGGCCAGCACACGGCACGGCGCGCCAGCTGCAGCGAATCGAGATAGCGTTCCACCGCGGTGGGCACTTCTTCCATTGCCGCCACGCGGTCGATGGTGCTTGCCATGCGGCGCGAGCGCTCGCAGAAGCGCTCGACGAGATCGCCGGCGATCGCGGGGCGCGGCCCCGCGGCGTGCGCCTGCAGCCAGTCGTCGATGCCGGCGGCGGCACGCGCGCCGTTCTCCGGGGTGCGGCCGAGATGATTGCGCACGCGATTGAGGATGTCTTCTCGGGAACCCATGTCATGCCACCCGGTTGCGGCTTTCGCCGCGGACGAAAGCTTCGATGTTGTCGATCAGTTGGTCTGCCAGCGTCTGCATGGCATCCGCCGAGGCCCAGGCCACGTGGGGCATCAGGACGAAGTTGGGTGCCGCCAGCAGTTCGGGATCGAGCAGCGGATTGCCGCCGCGCGGCGGCTCCTGCGACAGCACGTCGAAGCCGGCGCCGGCGATCCAGCCTTCCTTCAGGGCCCGCGCCAGCGCTGCCTCGTCGACCAGGCCGCCGCGGGCGGTGTTGATTAGGATGGCGTTGCCCTTCATCGAGCGCAGCTCGGCTTCGCCCAGCATCCCGCGCGTGGCGTCGGTGAGCGGGCAATGCAGCGAGATGACGTCGGCTTCGGCGAGCAGCGTCTCGAAAGGCACGTAGCCGTCGCGGGGCGCAGCGCCCTTGCGCTCTCCCCAGAGGACGCGCATTCCAAAGGCCTCGGCCAGCCGCGCGACGCCCTGACCCAGCGACCCGCGCCCGAGCAGCCCGAGCGTCGCTCCGTGGAGGTCGCGAATCGGATGGTCGAAGAAGCAGAACATGGCGGCCTGCTGCCATTTGCCGGCTGCCACGTCGGCGCGATAGGCGAGCAGCTGGCGGCGCAACGCCAGCATCAGCATCAGCACGTGCTCGGGCACCGTGTTCGCGGCATACCCGCGGATGTTGCATACGGCCACGCCGTGCTCGCGGCACCAGGCGACGTCGACATTGTCGATGCCGGTGGCGGCTTCGGCGACGAGCTGCAGTTGCGGCAGGCGCGCGAGCACTTCGCCGCGAAGCTGCACCTTGTTGGTGATCGCGATGGTCGCGTCGCGGAGGCGATCGAAGACCTGGTCGGGCGACGTGGCGGCGAATTCGGTCCACTCGTGGGCGAACGACGGCCGCCGTACGGTGGCGCGGATGGAATCGCGTTCGAGGAAAACGATGCGGTGCATCAGCGCGCCCCCTTCCGATACAGCTCACGGAATGTCTTGCCTTGGGGCGCCGGGAAGTCGCGGCCGCTGGTCCATTCGGGCGCGACGCCGAGCACCTGGATGCGGTCCTTGCCGCCGGCGAGCCACCTGAGGTAGCGCGCGCCGATGCGGGCGCCGATTCCGTACAGGCGGGGCCGCGCCGCGACCCAGGCCCAGGCCCTGATGGCAAGGCGTTCGGCCAGCGGGCGCAGCTTCCTTTCCACCTGCTTCTCGCGCAGCTTGCGCATCAGTTCGGGCAGCGGAATGAGCACCGGGCAGACGGCGCTGCATTGGCCGCAGAAGGTCGCGGCGTTGGGCAGCTCGACGGCGTTCTCGATGCCGACGTAGAGCGGCGTGAGGATGGAGCCCATCGGCCCCGGATAGACCCAGCCGTAGGCATGGCCGCCGATCGACTGGTACACCGGGCAGTGGTTCATGCAGGCGCCGCAGCGGATGCAGCGCAGCATCTCGTGGAACTCGCTGCCGACGACGTCGGCGCGGCCGTTGTCCACCAGTACGAAGTAGAGGTGCTCGGGGCCGTCGGTTTCATCGGGCTGCCGGACGCCGGTCAGCACCGAGAAGTAGTTGGAGATCGACTGGCCGGTGGCGGAGCGCGGCAGCAGCCGCATCATCAGCGACAGGTCCTCGAGCGTCGGCAGCACCTTCTCGATGCCGGTGATGACCACGTGCACGCGGGGCAGCGTGGTGACCATGCGGCCGTTGCCTTCGTTGGTGACCAGTGCCACCGAACCGGTCTCGGCCACCAGGAAGTTGCCGCCCGAGATGCCCATGTCGGCGGACAGGAAGTGCTGGCGGAGCACCTCGCGCGCCTCGCGCGTGAGCTGCGGGATGTCCGTCTTGCGCGGCTTGTGGTGCGTCTTCGCGAACAGGTCGGCAACCTGGTCGACGTTCTTGTGCATCACCGGCGCGATGATGTGCGAGGGCGGCTCGTTGTCGTTGATCTGCAGGATGTACTCGCCGAGGTCGGTCTCGACCGGTTCCACCCCGGCGGCCGCCAGCGCCTGGTTGAGTCCCGCCTCCTCGGACAGCATGGACTTCGACTTGGTGGCCTTCTTCACGCCGTGGCGGCGCGCGATGTCGACCACGTGGCGGCAGATCTCGGCGCCGTCCTTCGCCCACAGCACCGTGGCGCCGCGCGCGGTGGCCTGGGTCTCGAAGCGCTCCAGCCAGAGGTCGAGATCGTTGAGCACCCGGTCGCGCAGTTCGCGCGCGGCGAGGCGCGTGCCCTCGAAGTCGTCGATCTCCTTGATGGCCAGCGCGCGGGTGTCGACGAACT
>DASVZI010000079.1:0-11701 GCA_036391735.1 Rhodocyclaceae bacterium | reverse complement strand
GCTTCTCGAAAGTATCGGCGTCGGCCGCACGTGCGACGCCCCCGAATGCCAGTAATGCGGACAGCAAGAAGGAAGCGAGGATGGCTCTCATGTTGGCGCTTGGACCCTCTCTCAATCGCCCGTAAGGGCTTCTGTTAGAATGATTTTCATTGATGCCGGATGATAACCCGGCTGCGCTTACGACACCCGTCCCCATGTTTGGTTTCCTCCGCAAGAAAGACGACGCGCCGTCCGCCGCGCCCGCGCGCAGTTGGGCCGAGCGCCTCAAGGCCGGCCTGGCCAAGACCCGCAGCACCCTCAACACGCCGCTCGGCGAATTGTTCAGCCGCGCGAAGATCGACGACGAGTTGCTCGAGGAACTCGAGTCGACGCTGCTGATGGCGGATTGCGGCATCGACGCGACCACCTGGCTGCTGGACGAGCTCAAGGCGCAGGTCAAGCGCGAAAAGCTCGACAACCCGGCCCAATTGCGCGCTGCGCTGGTGGCGCTGCTGGAGAAGCTGCTGGCGCCGCTCGAGCAGCCGCTCGACGTCGGCACCCACGAGCCGTTCGTCATCATGATCGCGGGCGTCAACGGCGCCGGCAAGACCACCTCGATCGGCAAGCTCGCCCACCATTTCCATGACGAGGGCAAGAGCGTGCTGTTCGCGGCCGGCGACACCTTCCGCGCCGCCGCGCGCGAGCAGCTCGCCGAATGGGGCCGGCGCAACGACGTCACCGTCATCGCGCAGGAATCCGGCGACCCGGCCGCGGTCGTCTTCGACGCCATCAATGCCGCCAAGGCGCGCGGGGTCCACGTCGTGCTGGCCGACACCGCCGGTCGCCTGCCAACCCAGCTGCACCTGATGGAGGAGATCGCCAAGGTGCGGCGCGTGATCCAGAAGGCCGACCCGACCGGACCTCACGAAGTGCTGCTGGTGCTCGACGCCAACATCGGCCAGAACGCCGTGGCGCAGGTCAAGGCCTTCGACAAGGCGATCAACGTCACCGGCCTGGTGGTCACCAAGCTCGACGGCACTGCCAAGGGCGGCGTGCTGGCCGCCATCGCGCGCCAGTGCCCGAAGCCCGTGCGCTACATCGGCGTCGGCGAGGGCATCGAGGATCTCCAGCCGTTCCGGGTGAAGGAATTCGTCGAGGCGCTGTTCGCCACCTCATGATCGAGTTCCGGCACGCCTCGAAGCGCTACCCGCCGGGCATCGACGCCCTTTCCGACATCGACTTCGCGATCGCCGACGGCGAGTTCGCGGTCATCTCGGGTCATTCGGGGGCCGGCAAGTCGACGCTGCTCAAGCTGATCGCCGCCATCGAGCGGCCCACCGGCGGCGCCGTGCTCGTCAATGGCCAGAACGTCGGCGCGTTGAAGCGCGCCGCGATACCCTACCTGCGCCGCAACCTTGGCCTCGTGTTCCAGGACCAGAAGCTGCTGTTCGACCGCAGCGTGTTCGAGAACGCCATGCTGCCGCTGTCGATCGCCGGCTTCCCGCCGCGCGAAGCGGCCAAGCGCGTGCGCGCCGCGCTCGACAAGGTGGGCCTGCTCGAGCGCGAGAAGGCGATGCCGATCGCGCTCTCGGGCGGCGAGCAGCAGCGGCTTGCGATCGCCCGCGCCGTGGTCAACCGGCCCAACCTGCTGATCGCCGACGAGCCGACCGCGCACCTCGACCACGAGACGGCAAGCGACGTCGCCCGGATCTTCCGGGAGTTCCACCAAGTCGGCGTCGGCGTCGTCATCGCCACCTACGACGGCGCGCTGTTTCCCGAAGCGCGCCGCATCGCCCTCGATCACGGCAGGCTCGCGTCATGATCGCCTGGCTGCATCAGCATCTGAATGCGCTGCAATTGGCCGTGCGCAGGCTGGTGTCGACGCCGGTGAATACCCTGCTCTCGCTGCTGGCCATCGGCATCGCGCTGGCGCTGCCGGCGGGAGGCCAGATGCTGCTTTCCAACGCACTGCGGCTCGCCGCCGGAACGGCCCCGACGCCGCAGATCTCGCTGTTCATGTCCCTCGACGCGCCGCGCGCCGCCAGCGACGAAATCGGCGTGCGGCTGCAGAAGCATCCCGGCGTGAAAGCCGCGCGCTTCGTGCCGCGCGAGGAGACGCTGGCGCGGATGCGCACCTCCGAAGGCCTGGGCGAGGTCATCGACATCCTGCCGAAGAACCCGTTCCCCGACGCCTTCGTCATCGACCCGAGGAACGACGCGCCCGATGCGATGGACACGCTCGCCAAGGAGCTCCGGAAGCTGCCGCGCGTCGAGCATGTGCAGCTCGATTCCGCCTGGGTGCGCCGCCTCGATGCGCTGCTCAAGCTCGGCCGCACCGGGGTCGTCATGCTCGGGATTCTGCTCGGCGTTGGGCTCATCGCCATCACCTTCAACACCATCCGGCTGCAAGTGCTGACGCAACGCGCGGAGATCGAGGTGAGCCGCCTGCTCGGCGCCACCGACGCCTACATCCGGCGCCCGTTCTACTACTTCGGCTTGCTGCAGGGTCTGCTCGGCGGCATGGTCGCCTGGGGCATCGCGCGGCTGGCGGCGTTGGCGCTGGCCGGCCCGGTGGGCGACATCGCCCGCCTCTACAGCGTCGACTTCGTGCTGACGCCGCTGTCGGCCGGGGACTCGGCACTGCTGGTCGGTGTCGCCGGCATGCTGGGCGCGCTGGGCGCCATGCTCTCGCTGCGCCAGCACTTGGGCGACTGAGCGGCGCGCGCCCCGGCCGGGCGGATGCCCGCCCGGCAAAGCGAGGCCCCTAGTCAGTCGAGCGAAATCTGGGCTTTGAGCCAGATATTGCGTCCCGGCTCATTGACGCGGATGTCCTGCGCGTAGCCGGTGATGGCCGTGGCGCCGGTCCTGCTGATGTGCTCGGCGTACTTGCGATCGAAAAGGTTGTCGATGCCGGCGGCCAGCAGCACGCCCTTCCTGGGCCGATAGCCGCCGTTGAGGGAAAAGACCGCGAAGCCCGGCGTGCGGCCCAAATCCTGACCCACGATGTTGCCCTTGTTGACGTCGAAGCGGTCCTGCTCGGCGACCAGACGAAGCAGCGTGCCCGCGCTCCACGCACCGGCTTGCCAAGCGGTCGAGAATCGGCCCTCGAGCGGCGGCAGTTGCGCCAGCGGCGTGCCGTCCGTCCGGTTGCTGCCGCGCACGTAAGCGAGGCTGCCGTCCAGTTTCCACGCGGAGGACAGCACGTAGCTGGCGCCGATTTCGCCGCCCAGCGTCCGCGCGTCGACGTTCCGCACGATCGTCGTCGTTCGCGCCACCGGGTCGACCTTCGCGTAGTTCGACTGGATGAGGATGTAGTCGGCGATCTCGCTGTAGAAGCCGGACACCGAGAACGCCCAGGGACCGGCCTCTGCAATGGCGCCGACATCGAGTTGGGAGGTCTTCTCCGGCGCAGTGCCGAAGGCGCTGCGCGTCGTCGCGCTTTCCTTCGTGGCGGAAATCAGTTCCCAGTAGTCCGGGAAGCGCTCGGTATGGCCGAGTCCGGCGTAGAAGGTGGAGGCGGCCGCAAAGTCGCGTTCCCAGCGCACGAAGCCGCTGCCGAGCGTCTGGCTGCGGCTTTGGTTTCGGGTGGGGTTCGCCACCGTTCCGACGCCGACGATGGCCAACATGGAACGCTTGTCCTGCGCCTCCCAGCGATCGGCGCGCAGCCCGGCGATCAGGCGGTCGCGCTCACCCGCGAAATAGGCGCCTTCGCCGAAGAAACCGACCTGGCTGAAGTTGGCATCCTCCAGCCGCGGCAGGCCGGTAAAGGCGTCTGCGACGGTGCGCGAGCCGCTCGTGGCCGTGCGCAAGGTGTGCTTGTTGTCCTGGAAATCCGCGCCCAGCGTTAGCTTCAGGGCATCGGCGGCCCGCAGGCCGACGGCGATCCGGCCGCCAGTGGTTTCCCGATCCGGGTTGTTGACCATGTACATCGCCGCCGCCGGCTTGGTGCGCAGCGTGTAGTTGTCCATCACGTGGTCGACGTAGTTGTAATAGACGTTCGCCTCGATCTTCTCGATCAGCGCCGAGATCCTGCGCTTTTCGAACTTGAGCCCCAGGTTGTCGCGGTCGAACTTGACGCCGTCCATGGTGCGGTCGGCATAGGCGGCCTTGCCGTCGCTCTTCACGGCGGACAGCTCGATGCGCGTGTCGTCGTCCGGCGTCAGGCCCACCGCGGCGCTGCGGCTCCAGCGCGTGTACCGCGAGTGCACGCTCTTGCCGTCGCCGTCCTTGTAATCGTTGGCGTCGGTGCGCGTCGCTACGCCTTGCGCATAGAACAGCGGGCCGCCGCCGCGGATGTCCGCGACCTGGTCGTTGCGCCCGAAGCTGCCGAAGGTCAGGCTGCCGTTGAACTTCCAGTCCGGCTGGGCGAAGCGCTTGATGTCGCGCTCGAACAGCACCGTGCCGGCGGAGTTGCCGGGACCGTAAAGCACGGTCTGCGGGCCCTTCAGCACCGTGACGCGGTCGTAGGATTCCGGGAAGACGTAGGCCGTCGGCGGGTCCATGCGGTTGCCGCAGCCCCCGAGGATCTGTTCGCCGTCGAGCAGGATGTTCAGCCTCGAACCCGCCATGCCGCGCAGCACCGGGTCGCCGTCCGTGCCGCCCTTGCGGATGACATCGAACCCGGGAATCGTCTTCAGGTAATCGGCACCGTCGTGCGCCGGCACCGGTTGGCGCGGCGCCTTCGGATCGGTCACGACCTTGAGCGGTTCCTCCATGCGAGGTGCGGTGACGACGACGGGGTCGAGGCGGGCTTCCTGCGCCGAGGCCGAGACGGCGGCGGCAAGCAGGACCGAGGGGAGGAGCGGACGGAATTCCATGGCGGCGACGTATGAATCGAGAAGCACGGATTTTAGGAGCCGCGTGCAAGCTGCCGCCTGCGACACAGCGTCGCAGGTGGCGCCGCCCGCGACCGATTGCGGCCCCTGCGGCAATTTGCCCGATACCCGATCGGGAATATTTGGGTAGGATGGAATCGTTCCCGGTGCGGCGACCACTAGCCTGCCCACCTCACAGGCTCTGCTGCACCGGGAACGCTCTTTTCCCGCGGTACCCCGCCGCCTCCCGCTTACCACTTCCCTTCAAGCGACAGCAGCACCGCGCGCATGCCCTTTTCCCTGGCGTCCAGCGACCACCAGGCGCTACCCGACGTGTAGTCGGCTTCCCGCCGCGTATCGGCCTTGAAGACGTTCTGCAGCGAAAGACGCAGGTTGAGATTCATGCTGAGGCGCCGGAGCACGTAGGCGTCGACGACGGTCCGGCGCTGGGTGACATAGCTCTGCTCGCCCGGCACCTCCGTACGCACCGGCCCCGAGTGCTGCATCGAGGCGCCCAGGCTCATGCCGGCGGGCAGCGTCTGGTCGATGCCGGCCGAGAGCAGGTAGCGCGGCGTCTCGCGCGCCTCGCGCGCGATGCCGAGGCGTTCGTCGTGCACGCGCGAGCGCGGCAGCGTGAGATGCGCTCGCAGCGTTGCGCCCTTCCAGCCGAGGTTGTCGGTGCGCAGCTTGCCGTCGACTTCCAGGCCCCAGTGGGTGGCATCGCCCTCGTTCCAGGGCCGCTCGACCCAGCGCGCGCCTTCGAGCGTGACGCGCCGCTCGGTGAAGTCCTGCGTCTTCCGCAGATAGGCGTTGGCACCGAAGACGCCCATTTCATTCGGCAAGTAGCGCTCGACGACAGCTTCGAGATTGACGCTGCGCTCCGCGCGCAGGCTCGGATTGCCGCGGCGATCGGGTTCGGTCGGCGTGTTGACGGCGATGCTGTAGACGGGCAGGTTCGACAGTTCTTCGAGCCTGGGCGGCTTGATGCCGGCGCCCAGCGAGCTGCGCAGCACCCACTGATCGGCCGGTTCCCAGCGGACGGCGATCGAGGGCAGCAGCTTGTCGTAGGAGCGCCCCGTGCCGTCCATCGCATAGTCGATGAACTCGCCGCGCAGGCCGCCGGTCAGCGTCACGCCGCGCGCCGCCGCCCATTCGTCCTGCACCCATAGCGACCACTGGCGGTCCCAGCCGGAATGCGTTTCGTCGCCGACGATGCTGCCGGTGTTCGTCTCGGTGTCGTTGCGATGGTGGCGCATGCCCTCGAGCGCCGCGGCGAGCGCGTGCGAACCGGCCGCCCAGTCGAGGCGAAACATGCCGTTGGCGTCGCTTTCGCGACGGCGCGTGCTGTCGGTCGAGACCGTCGTGATGCCGGCATTGCTCAGGCTGGTCCGCGTGACGTCCGCATCGCGCCCGCCGTTGGAACCGGCGAAACGGCCCGAATACTTGACGCCCCCGCGCACCATCTCACCCTCGGCGCGGATACGGTTGAATTCGGTGCGGTTGCGCTCGTTGTCGCGGCGATCGTAGCCGTTGGCCGGCGTCGCGTAGTCGATGCGCGACGCGTCGTTGCCGCGCTTGCCGAAGGCGCGGAACAGGCTGGGCGAAACCGTGAAGCTGTCGGTTCCCGACTTCCAGGTGAAACGCGGCGACAGCACCATCTCGTTTATGCGCGTGGCGCCACGCTCGCTGTCCGCCTGGTCGATGCCGGTGCTGTCGGTGCGCGCGACGTCCTTGCCCGCCGGCATTTCATGGTGGTTGACCGTGACCGGCACCATCCACATGAATTCCTTGTCGCCGCCGCCCTTGCTGAAGGAAAACTGCGTATTCGGCTCATTGTTGCGGAAGCCGGCGGCGACCTTCAGTGCCGTGGAATCCTTCGAGCGCGCCTTCTTGAATACCAGGTTCACGCTCACCGGTGCGTTGCCGCCGAATTCGGCCGAGGCTCCGCGCACGATTTCCACGCGGTCGAGTTCGGTCGACGGCAGCCGGCCGACCATCGCCTGCGCCATGCGTGCGCTGCCTGCGATACGTTCGCCGTCGATGAGTATCTGCACCGAGTCGCGTGCCATGCCGCGCGAACGCATCGCCATCGAACCGTCGGCGCCCGGGGTGCCGGCGTCGACACCGGGCAGCTTGCCCATGACGTCGCTGACGGTCAGCGCGCCCATGTTCTCGATGTCCTGGCGCGTAACGATCACCTTCTGCGTCGCCGCCTGCTTGCGCTCGGAAATGTCATCGGCGCTGGATGTGACGGTCACCTCGCCGAGGGTCGTCCCCTCGGCGCACACGGGCGCCGCCAAGCCGATGCAGAGGGGAATGACGGCTATGCGTTTCATAGGTCTCGAAGAGCGGATGTTCAGAAGAGCTTGATGAGCTGGCTCGCGCCGGTGAGGATCAGCAGCCCGGCGGCGAGCCGCTCGATGCGCGGGCGCCACGCACCGAGTTGTTCGCGCAGCTGCGTGCCGAGGTAGGCGACGCCGAGGCCATAGACGAGCGAAGGCACGACGATGGCCCCCAATCCGAAGCCAAAGCCGAGCAGCGCGCCGTGCCCGGCGCTGGCCGATGCCGCGGCCGAGAACAGGACGACGCCGAGCGGCGCGCAGGGCGTCATGGACATCGAGAGGCCCATCAGGAACAGGCCGCCGGGAAGCAGCGGCCGCGGAGCGGCGCGCCCGTCCGCGCGATGCATCGGCGCATTGCCGGGTACCCCGCCGCCCGCCGCGCAGGATGGCTGACGCCACAACAGCGCCGTGCCGACCATCAGCGCCGCGGCGCCGATCGCCAGCCGGAGCAAGGGCGCGGCACTGCCGTCGGCGAGCGCATGGCCGGCAAGGCCGGCGGCGACTCCGAAACCCGAATATCCCAGCAGCCGCCCGAGCGACAGCGGCAGCACCACACGCCAGGACTTGCGCATGCCGAAGTCGCGCGCAAGAAACACCGGGCCGAGGTAGGGAAGGCAACTCACGAGGCACGGCCCCAGGCCATACATCAGCCCCAGCGAGAAGGCCATCGGAACGCCGACCACCGTTTCGAGCGGCATCAGTCGTTCTCGGCGAAATATTCGCTGCGCGCCAGGATCGCGGCGCCGAACGCGGTCGTGGTCTGCGGATGCTCGGGCACCACCAGCTCGCGCTGCAGCTCGTCCTGGATCGCCGCGACCAGCCCCTTGTTCAAGGCCGGCCCGCCGTCGAAGTAGACGCGGTCCTCGATGCCGACGCGCTTGGCGAGCCGCACCGTGCGCTTGGCGATCGAGTAGTGGATGCCGGCGACGATCTCTTCCTTGCCGTGGCCGTTGGCCAGCAGGCCAATGATCTCGGACTCGGCGAACACCGTGCAGGTGCTGTTGATGGTGAGCGGCGCGCCCTTGCCGTTGAAGTGGTAGTCGCCCAACTCTTCGAGGTCGATGTCGAGGTTGCGCGCGGCGACGTCGAGAAAGCGCCCGGTGCCGGCCGCGCACTTGTCGTTCATGGCGAAGTTCGCGACGCCACCGTGCTCGTCGATCTGGATCGCCTTCGAGTCCTGGCCGCCGATGTTGATGATGGTGCGCACGCCGCCGAAGGCGCGGCCGACTTCGTGCGCGCCGATGGCATTGGCGGTGATCTCGGAGATCGAGTCGTCGGCCTCCTTGAACAGCTTGCGGCCGTAGCCGGTGGCGATCAGGTACTTCACCTGGCCGGCATCGACGTTACGGCGCTCCAGCAGCACGCGCAGCGCCTCCTTGGCGTTCTTGTGGAACAGGCTGCCCGAATCGGCGATGTGCACGCCGGCGAGCGCACCGGCTTCGTCGACCAGCGCGACCTTGATCGCCGTGGAGCCGATGTCCACCCCCGCGAAGTAGTTCATGCCTGCTTCCTCTTGCGCGTCTTGATGGATTCGAGGAAGGCTTCGATGCGCGTGGACAACTGGCCCTGGTCGTCGGGGCTGTAGTCGGTCTCGACGTAGAGCATCGGGATGCCGGCGGCGGCGAGCGCCTCGGCGACGCTCTTCTGCTCCATCTCGTAGACCTGGCAGCCGGCCAGCGACTGGTAGACGACGCCATCGACCTCGAAGCCCGCAGCCAGTTCGAGCAAGCGGCGCTTGCGGTCGTCGTTGCGCGTGAAGATCGGGCAGGTGCAGGGCTTCAGGTACTTGTCGGCGAGGCTGTCGACCATGTCGCCCACGAGCCACTCGTCGACCGCCGTCATGTCGTAGAGCATGCGGTTGGCCGAGCAGGTTTCGTCGGCGACGACCACGCCGCCGGCTTCCTCGATCAGCACCGGCAGCTTGAGGTTGGGGAAGACCGGCGGCGAGCCGGTGAACAGGATTCGAGGCGCCTTGCGCTGCGCCGCCTTGAAGCCCTCGGCCTGGCGCTGCGCCAGTTCCTCGTTCAGCTTCTCGACGGCCTCGGACCAGCGATCGATGTCGTCGAAGAAGAAGGCGTTGGTGACGAGGAAGGCGTCCTTGCCGAGGATCACCGCGGGGCTCGTCTTGCGGAAGTTGTGCAACTGGCGGAAGGCCGCCTGGGCGCGAGCGGTCTTCGCCATTGCCTTCCTGAGGTTCTGGCGAGTGAGCTTCTTTCCCGTCGTCTCGGACAGCTTGCGGGCGAATTGGCGCACCGAGCGCTGCCAGTAGTGGCGGCCTTCTTCGCTTTCCTTGGCGTTCGGCAGCTCGAGATCATAGACCGCGTAGCCCATCGCCTCGATCATCGCCGACGCCTTCTTCTTCTGGTCGCAGGTAGTGGGATTGACGATGAGATCGGGCTTGGCGGTCTTCGGGATGCGCGTCTCGGAATGCAGCATGCCCAGCGTCGCCTTCACCAGCGAACAGGACCTTGCCGGCATGAAATCGGCGCCAATCTGGTCGTAGTGGTAGGAGCCGTTGCAAAGGCGAACCGGTGTCGCGCCGACGGCGTAGATCAGTTCGTCGGGCGCCTGGATGCAGGTGGTGCCGATCAGCTTGCCCTCGTGCGGCAGATCTTCGCCCCGGATGAACACTTTGCGAAACAGGTCGTAGAAATACTGCATCGCCGCCGGATTGCCGTCGAAGTCGTCGGTGATGTGGTCGAGCGTGATCTCCGCCTCGCGCGCCTGGCGCGTGCGCTGGAAGGCAGGCTGGGTCTCTGCGGTGCTCAAGACTGGCGTCCTTTATTCATGCGCCGGATGAAGCCGGCCTCGGTGGATTCGAAGATCGGGATGCCCGCGAAAGTCGCCTTCAGGGCGCCCTCCTCCGGGCACGACGCGACGCATTTCAAGCACAGCGTGCAGTCGTCGGTCATGATGTTCTCCTTGGCGACCTCGTCGGCGATCTCCTTGATCTCGAGGTCGCAGACGCGGTAGCAGTCGCCGCAGCGCGTGCACTTTTCGCCGACCTTCTTGAGCTTGAGCAGCGCGGGCTTGGAGATCAGGTAGTGCAGCGCGCTCATCGGGCAGAGGAAGCAGAAGAAGCGCTTCTTGACGAACGAGCCGACGACGAACAGCGCGGTCACCATCATGCCGAGCGCCGTCATCACCAGCGCCGGCCTGCTGGAGAAGTCGACGGTCATCTGCGAGAAGTCGCCGACGAACATCGGCAGGATCATGCGCGCCGGGCAGATCAGGCAGAACGGCGGGCTCAGGTCGCGCGACCACCAGCCGCCGCCGATGCCCAGCGGGATAAGGATGGTCAGCGCCAGCAGGACGTACTTCACCTTCGTCAGTTGCGCGAACTGGCCGTGCGTGTACTTCGAGTAGCGGATGCCGAGCCGGCGGCGCAGCGCGGTGAGCCAGTCCTGCACGGTGCCGAGCGGGCAGACGAAGCCGCACCAGCCCTTGTTGAGCGCGATGAACCAGAGGAAGAAGATGCCGAAGCTGGTCAGCACCGTGAGGCTCGCCATCGAGAACAGCACCGGCCACGGCCGGCTCAGCTGATGCTGCAGCGGCAGCAGGTAGCAGACGCCGCCGCGCCCCTCCTGGTTGTAGCCGCAGGAGAAGAACGGCAGGCGCGAGCCGAAATCGATCGCCAGATAGCCGCCATAGACGAACAGCGCGAACGCGATCAGTTGGAACCAGAAGCGGAAGCGATTGAAGTCGACGTTGTTGACGGCGTTCCTAAGGCTTCTCATCGAAGCGCACCTCCTGGAACGGCTTGACGCGGCGGCGGCGATACAGATAGACGGCGCTGCCGCAGAACAGCAGGAAGGCGAAGCCGATGCCCAGCCCCCAGGCGTAGGAGCGGTAGTCGTCCGGCGACGGATAGTAGGCGCCGGAAAGCGTTGCCTGGTAGCGCACGTTCGCGTACGGCTGGTCCTTGAAGCGGCCGCTCTCGGCGCCGCTCGTTTCCGCGATCACCAGATACGTCGCCTTGAAGCGCTTCTGGAAGTCGGTCCAGTCGGGAAAGTAGTCGCGCACGACTTGGAAGACGACGCGGCCCTGCTCGTCGGCGACGGCCTCCTTGGTCCAACCCTGGTGGCTGACGAAGCGCACGCGCGCGCCCTGCACCGGCACGCCCTTCTGCAGCACGACGAAGGCCTGCTCCTCGCCCGACTTCAACTGGAAGAACAGCTTCTCGTCGGGATTCTTCTCGCGCACGATTTCGATCGGCGCCGATTCGAGCACGCGCGTCGCGGCCAACGCCTTGCTCTTCTCCTCCTCGTCGCCCCCGTGGCTGAAGTTGGTCACCTCGGACTTGGCGACGCTGACGGAGAGCGTATCGCCGGAAAGCTTGCGCGTCGTGACATAGAGCCGGTAGTAACCCTGCACCGGCATCTCGAAGGAGAGATTCTTCTTGCCATCCTCGGCCGGCGACATGACTTCGCCTTCCGGCTTGCCCTGCGGCGTGACGAGCAGGGTTTCGACGACCGCGTCCGCGTCGTCGCGCGCGAAGCCGGACTTCTGCGGATCGCTGCCGGCGCGCAACCACAGCCGTTTGACCGGCGGGCCGCTGCGTTCGCC
>DASVZI010000078.1:0-39499 GCA_036391735.1 Rhodocyclaceae bacterium | reverse complement strand
AGACGGCCGGCGGCTCCTTCGTCGGCACCAAGCTGCGGGGCCTGGCGGAAGCCTCGGGCCTTGCGCTGGAGGAAGACGGGCGTTTCCATGCGCGCGACGATGACGGCATCGAGTTGTTCACCCTCAGCAACCTCGGCCAGGAATTCTTCACCGCAGAATCCATCAAGGGCATGGCGCTCCTTGGCATCAGCTTCGTGCTCGACGTGCCGCGTGTCCCGCACGGTCAGGCGGCGTTCGAGCGCATGGCGACGGCCGCCAAGCAGATGGCGCTGGCGCTGGGCGGCACCCTGGTTGATGCGCAGCGCCATCCGCTGAGCGATCCGATGATCGCCGGCATCCGTGGCAAGGTCACCGAGATCCAGCGCCAGATGGCGGCCAACCAGATTCCGGCGGGCAGCGCGCGGGCGCTGCGCTTGTTCAGCTGATGGCGGTACCGGTCGCGGCCGCCGACCGGGCCGGCCAGCTGCGCAGCGAAATCCAGCAGCACGATCATGCCTACTACGTGCTCGATGCGCCGACGATCCCCGACGCGGAGTACGACAAGCTGTTCCGCGAGCTCCAGGAACTCGAGGCGCAATACCCGGAACTGCAGGCCGAGGATTCGCCGACCCGGCGCGTCGGCGGCAAGCCGTTACCGCAGTTCGCGCCCGTGCGCCACGCGGTTCCCATGCTGTCGATCCGCACCGAAACGGATACCGAGGCCAGCGGGGCGCTCGCCTTCGACGCGCGTGTGCGCAAGGAACTGGGGCTCGGTCAAGGCGATCCGCCCGTCGAATACAACGCCGAGCTGAAATTCGACGGTCTGGCGATCAACCTGCGCTACGAGCGGGGCGTGCTGGTGCGCGCGGCGACGCGCGGCGACGGCGAGACGGGCGAGGACGTGACCCAGAACGTGCGCACGGTGCGCTCGATTCCGCTGCGCCTCCATGGCGTGACGGCCGCGGTGCTCGAGGTGCGCGGCGAGGTCTATATGAGCCGACCCGACTTCGAGCGCTACAACGACCGCCAGCGGGCGGCCGGCAAGCCGACGCTGGTGAACCCGCGCAACGGCGCGGCCGGCAGCATCCGCCAGCTCGATCCGGCGCTGGCGGCGCAGCGCCCGCTGTCGTTCTTCGCCTATGGCCTGGGCGAGACGCAGGGCTGGACGCTGCCGGAAACGCACAGCGGAGTGCTCGATGCCCTGGCCGGCTGCGGCGTGCCGGTCTGCGAGCACCGTGCGGTCGTGCATGGCCCGGAGGCGTTGGCCGCTTTCCACGAGCGGGTGCGGGCGGCACGCGCCGGCCTGCCCTTCGACATCGACGGCGTGGTCTACAAGGTCAATTCCCTCGCGCTGCAGCGGCAACTCGGCTTCGCTTCGCGAGAGCCGCGCTGGGCCGTGGCGCACAAATATCCGCCGGAAGAGGCGCTCACCACGGTCGAGGAGATCTTCGTGAACGTCGGCCGTACCGGCGCCATCACGCCGGTGGCCCGGCTCAAGCCGGTATTCGTCGGCGGCGTCACGGTGACCAACGTGACCCTGCACAACGAGGACGAGGTGCAGCGCAAGGACGTGCGGGCGGGCGACACCGTGGTGGTGCGGCGCGCCGGCGACGTCATCCCGGAGATCGTTTCCGTCGTGCCGGAGAGGCGGCCGACGCGTGACCTGTTCGGCGGCGAGCCGCTGCAGCCCAAGTGGGAGTTGCTGCAGCATTATCCGGTCTGCCCGGTTTGCGGCTCGGCGATCGAGAAGCCCGAGGACGAGGCGGTGGCGCGCTGCACCGGAGGGCTCTTCTGCCCGGCGCAGCGCAAGCGCGCGCTGCTGCACTTCGCCTCGCGCCATGCGCTGGACATCGAGGGGCTGGGCGACCGCAGCGTCGACCAGCTGGTCGACGCCGGGCTGGTGAAGACGCCGGCCGATATCTACGGCCTTGGCGTCGAGACGCTCGCGAATCTCGACCGCATGGGCGAGAAGTCCGCGGCGAATCTTGTCGCGGCGATCGAAAAGAGCAAGCAGACGACGCTTGCCCGCTTCATCTACGCGCTGGGCGTCCGCAACGTCGGCGAGGCGACGGCGAAGGACCTGGCGCGGCACTTCGGCTCCCTCGACGGCGTCATGGCCGCGGACGAGGCCGCGCTGCAGCAGGTGCCGGATGTCGGACCGGTGGTGGCCGCATCGATCCGCCACTTCTTCCAGGAGCACCACAACGTCGAGGTGGTGGCGCAGTTGCGCCAAGCGGGCGTGCGCTGGACGGAGGGTGTTCCCGCCAGTGCGCATTCGGCCATCGCCGGCAAGACTTTCGTGCTGACGGGCACGCTGCCGTCGCTGAGCCGCGACCAAGCCAAGGAACTCATCGAAGCCCACGGTGGCCGGGTTTCCGGCTCGGTGTCGAAGAAGACCGATTACGTCGTCGCCGGCTCGGAAGCGGGGTCCAAGCTCGATAAGGCGTTGTCATTGAATGTTAGTATCATCGACGAATCTCAATTGAAGGAACTGCTGAAATGAACAAGGTAACAAAGGCGGTGTTCCCTGTCGCGGGCCTCGGCACCCGCTTCCTTCCCGCCACCAAGGCGAGCCCGAAGGAAATGATGCCGATCGTCGACAAGCCGCTGATCCAGTACGCGGTCGAGGAAGCCGCCGCCGCCGGCATTACCGACATGATCTTCGTCACGGGCCGCTCCAAGCGCGCCATCGAGGACCATTTCGACAAGGCCTACGAGCTGGAGAACGAACTCGAGCGACATGGCAAGCGCGAGATGCTCGACTTCGTTCGCAGCCTGCTGCCGAAGGACATCAACTGCATCTACATCCGCCAGCCGGAGGCGCTCGGCCTCGGCCACGCAGTGCTGTGCGCCAAGCACGTGGTCAATGACGAGCCGTTCGCCGTGCTGCTTGCCGACGACCTGCTCGACGGCAACCCGCCCGTCATGAAGCAGATGGTCGACACCTACGACTACTACCGCTGCTCGGTGCTGGGCGTGCAGGACGTGCCGCGCGCCGACACCAAGAGCTACGGCATCGTCGCCGCCCGGCCGCTGGCTGACCGCGTCGAGCAGATTTCCGCGATCGTCGAGAAGCCGAAGCCCGAGGAAGCGCCCTCCACGCTTGCGGTGGTCGGCCGCTACGTGCTGACGCCGCGCATCTTCCATCATCTCGAGAACGTGACGCCGGGCTCGGGCGGCGAGATCCAGCTCACCGACGCCATCGCCTCGCTGCTCACCGAGGAGCAGGTGCTGGCCTATCGCTATGACGGCGTGCGCTATGACTGCGGTTCCAAACTCGGCTACCTGCAGGCCTCGGTGGAGCTTGGCTTGCGGCATCGCGAGATCGGCAAGGCCTTCGGCGAATACCTGAGGTCGCGTCCCGCATGACGCCTGCCGAAGCCCGCAAGCTCCTCGACGAAGCCGACCTGCTGGTTCCCGCCGAAGACATCCATGCGGCGATCGACGGGCTGGCCGAATGCATCGGGGCAAAGCTGGCGGACGAAAATCCGCTGGTGCTCACGGTAATGGGCGGTGCGGTCGTATTCGCGGGGCAGCTGCTGCCCAAGCTGGCTTTCCCGCTCGAGTGCGACTACCTTCACGCCACCCGCTACGGCGACGTCACCACCGGCGGCGAACTGGCCTGGGTGGTGGAACCGCGCACTCCGGTGCAGGGCCGCACGGTCCTCGTGCTCGACGACATCCTCGACGAAGGCCTGACGCTGGCCGCCGTCAAGCGGCGGCTGCTGGAGCAGGGCGCCACGGCCTGCTACGTGGCCGTGCTGTCCGAGAAGGAGCTCGGCCGGCCCAAGCCCATCGAGGCCGACTTCGTCGGCGTGCGGCTGCCCAACCGCTTCGTGTTCGGCTGCGGCATGGACGTCAAGGGCGCCTGGCGCAACCTGCCGGCGATCTACGCAGTCAAGGGCCTTTGAGGGCGGGCTTCAACCCAGGCATCAAGCGGGGGGTGAGGCTAGCCGTAGATCTTGCACATCAGCGGTGCGCTGACCGGCGTCATTGCCTGTCCGGCGGCGGACAGCAGGGCTGCGGCGAGCAATGCCCGCCACAGCCAGCGCTGGACGGCTTCAGGCGGCCTCTTCACGGCCGGCGCGCTTGCGCTCGAAGGCCTTCAGGTGGCGCTTGCGCAGGCGGATCGACTTCGGCGTGATCTCGACCAGTTCGTCGTCGTCGATGAACTCGACGGCCGATTCGAGCGTCAGCTTGATGGGCGTGGTGAGGCGCACGGCCTCGTCGGTGCCGGAGGCGCGGACGTTGGTGAGCTTCTTGCCCTTGATCGGGTTTACCACGAGGTCGTTGTCGCGGCTGTGGATGCCGATGATCATGCCTTCGTAGAGCTTGTCGCCGGGGCTGACGAACATGCGGCCGCGGTCTTCCAGATTCCACAATGCATAGGCGACGGCTTCGCCGTCCTCAGCCGAGATCAGCACGCCGTTGTGGCGGCCGGGCAGGTCGGGCTTGACCGGCTTGTAGTCGTCGAAGATATGGCTCATGAGGCCGGTGCCGCGCGTCATGGTCATGAAGTCGGACTGGAAGCCGATCAGGCCGCGGGCGGGGATGTGGTATTCGAGGCGGGTGCGGCCCTTGCCGTCCGACTCCATGTTGGTCAGTTCGCCGCGGCGGCGGCCGAGCTCCTCCATGACCGCGCCCTGGTTGGCATCTTCCAGGTCGATGGTGAGATTTTCGTAGGGCTCGCACTTCTCGCCGTCGACATCCTTGTACACCACGCGCGGCTTGGCGCAGGCGATCTCGAAGCCTTCGCGGCGCATGTTCTCCAGCAGGATGGTGAGGTGCAGTTCGCCGCGGCCGGAGACGCGGAAGACGTCGGAGTCCTCGGTGTCCTCGACGCGCAGCGCGACGTTGGTCAACAGCTCCTTGGTCAGGCGATCGCGGATCTGGCGGCTGGTGACGAACTTGCCTTCGGTGCCGGCCAGCGGCGAGGAGTTCACCATGAAGTCCATGGTCAGCGTCGGCTCATCGACGGTCAGCATCGGCAGGCCGACGGGGTTGTCGCGGTCGCAGATCGTGACGCCGATGCCGATATCGTCGATCCCCGAGATGATGACGATGTCGCCGGCTTCGGCCTCCTCGACCGGGACGCGATCGAGCCCCTGGAAGCCGAGTACCTGGTTGATGCGCCCCGAGGCCACTTGCTGCTCGTGATTCATCACGGCGACGAACTGGCCCGGCTTGATGCGGCCGTTGAGCACGCGGCCGACGCCGAGGCGGCCGGTATAGCTGGAGTAGTCGAGGGCTGCGAGCTGAAGCTGCAGTGGGGCGTCGGCGTCGCCGGCGGGGGGCGGCACGTGCTTCAGCACGGTCTCGAACAGCGGCACCATGTCGTCCGACTCGGCCTTGAGGTCGAGCTTGGCGAAGCCGTTGAGGCCCGACGCATAGACGATGGGGAAGTCGAGCTGCTCGTCGGTGGCGCCGAGCTTGTCGAACAGGTCGAAGGTGTGGTCGACGACCCAGTCCGGGCGCGCGCCGGGACGGTCGATCTTGTTGATGACGACGATCGGCTTGAGTCCGAGGGCAAGCGCCTTCTTGGTGACGAAGCGGGTCTGCGGCATCGGTCCTTCGACCGCATCGACCAGCAGCAGCACGCCGTCCACCATGCCGAGCACGCGCTCGACCTCGCCGCCGAAGTCGGCATGGCCCGGGGTGTCGACGATGTTGATGTGGGTGCCGTTGTAGTCGATGGCCGTGTTCTTGGCCAGGATGGTGATGCCGCGTTCCTTTTCGAGGTCGTTGCTGTCCATCACCCGCTCGTCTACTTGCTGGTTTTCGCGGAAGGTGCCGGACTGGCGGAGCAGCTGGTCGACGAGGGTGGTCTTGCCGTGGTCGACGTGGGCGATGATGGCGATGTTGCGAAGCGAGCGGGACATGATGATGGGGTCGGGAGACGAAACGGTGTGGAGCTTCGGCGAGCGTTGGTTTCCCGCACGAGCGGGCTTGACGCCGAAGCCAAGAGGGCGCGCATTCTAGCACGGCTCGGCCCGGGCGCCGTTACCCTGCATGCTAGAATCCGCGCGCCTTTCCACGGAGCCCCATATGTTCGCAATCATCGGCGGCAGCGGCCTTACGCAACTCGCCAATCTCGACATCTCGCGCCGCGAAATCGCGCGGACGCCCTATGGGGAGCCTTCCGGCGCGCTGACCTTCGGCCGGATCGGCGGGCGCGACGTGGTTTTCCTGGCGCGCCACGGCTACGGCCATACCATTCCGCCGCACCTGGTCAACTATCGCGCCAACATGTGGGCGCTGGCCAAGGCCGCCGCGGCCGAATGCATCGTTTCGGTAGCGTCCGTCGGCGGCATCCGCAGCGACATGGCGCCCGGTACGGTCGTGATCCCGCACCAGATCATCGACTACACCTGGGGACGCCACGCCACCTACTTCGAAGGCGGCGATACCCCGGTGGTCCATATCGACTTCACCGAGCCCTACGACGGCAAGTTGCGCGCGCGCCTGCTGGCGGCGGCGGCCAAGGCCGGCGAAGCCGTGCTGGATGGCGCCGTCTATGCCGCGACGCAAGGGCCGCGGCTCGAGACCGCCGCCGAGATCGCCCGCCTCGAGCGCGACGGCGCCGACATCGTCGGCATGACCGGCATGCCTGAGGCAAGCCTGGCGCGCGAACTCGGTGTGCCGTACGCGGCGATCTGCGTGGTTGCCAACTGGGCGGCGGGGCGCGCCGACAGCGCCCACGCCATCGCCTTCGAGCGCATCGAGGCGGTTCTCCAGCAATCGCTCGGCAAGGCGCGGCATATCCTCGAACATTTGTGCGAGGCGTAGGTCAGACTTCCATGAGGTTCTTGCCGGGAGGCCCACAGTGATTCGAGAAGTGCTGCGCATGGGCGATGAGCGGCTGCTGCGCGTGGCCCGGCCGGTGACGGAGTTCGCCGCGCCGGCGCTCAAGGAACTGGTCGCCGACATGCGCGAGACCATGGACCATCTGGATGGCGCGGGTCTCGCCGCGCCGCAGATCGGCGTCGGCCTGCGCGTGGTGATCTTCGGATTCGAGGCCAACGTACGCTATCCCGAGGCCGGCGCCGTGCCCTTTACCGTGCTCGTCAATCCCGTCCTGGAACCGATGGGCGACGAGCAGGAGGAGGGCTGGGAAGGCTGCCTTTCCCTGCCGGGCTTGCGCGGCCTGGTGCCGCGCTACACGCGGCTGCGCTACTCGGGATACGACGAGCAGGGCAGGCGCATCGAGCGGGAGGTGGAGGGATTCCATGCCCGCGTGGTGCAGCACGAGTGCGACCATCTCGACGGGATTCTCTATCCGATGCGCATCCGGGACTTGCGCAACTTCGGCTTCAGCGACCTGCTCGCAGCCGGCTCCGCCGTCGACGAGTGACCTCCTAGAGCCGCCAGACCAGCGCTTCGTCGGCGACGCGCAGGCGGGCGGCCAGGACGCGCGAGATGTTGCGATAGACCTTGAGGCCGATTTCGGGCCGCGCGTTGATTACCTTGTCGTCGAGGCGCACCAGCAGGCAGGGTGTCAGGGCCTTGACCGACGCGCTGCGCGTCTCGTTGTCCACCAGTGCCATCTCGCCGAAGCTGTCCGCGGGACCGAGTCGCGCGAGTTCGACGCTGTTGCTGCGGCCCCGCTTTTCGACGGCGGCTTCGCCGTCGATGATGATGTACATGTAGATGCCGCCGCTGCCTTCCTTGACGATCAGCGCTTCGGGGGCGAAGCTGCATTTTTCCGCATGCGCGAGAAGATCCCCGATCTCCGCCGGCGACAGCCCCTGAAAGGCCTTGACGTGCTCGGCGAGCTTGAACAGCAGCCGCTGCAGGTCCTGAAACGTGAATGGCTCGCGTACCCAGCTCATGTCGGCTTCCTCAGGGCAGTTGCAGTACCTGCAAGAGTTCCTGTTCGAGGCGCACCAGCGTCGCGGTCTGCGCGAGTTCGGCGCCGCTGATGAGGAAGGTGTCCTCGACGCGCTCGCCCAGGGTGGCGATTTTCGCGGTGTGCAGGACGACTCCGTGCTCGCCCAGTACCCGGGCTATAGCATAGAGCAGGCCGGGGCGGTCCGCAGCGGTCACCGACATCACGTATTGCTGGCCGCGCTCGTCGGCACGGATCGAAACCTCGGGAGCGAAGGGGAAATGCTTGACCTGGCGCGGCAGCCGGCTCGGCGGCGGCGCCGCCAGCGGGGGCTGGGCCTTGAGCTGCTCGACCAGGTCGTGCTCGATGAGGCCGATCATGTCCCGATAGGGCAGGTGGCCGCTGGGATCGAGCAGCACGAAGCTGTCGAGCGCCTCGCCGTGGCGCGTGGTGTGGATCTTGGCGTCGACGATGCTGTAGCCGAGGCGCGCGAAGAAGCCGCACAGCCGCGCGAACAACAGCCGCTGGTCGGGCACGTAGATCATGATCTGCAGCCCCTCGCCGAAGGGGTTGAGGCGCGCCTTGACCACGGGCTCCGCGCTGTCGGGGCGGTAGTAGAGATTGCGCGCGTGCCAGGCGATCTCGTCGGCATCGTGGCGCATGAAGTAGACGGTGTCGAGCTGCTCCCACAGCCGGTCCTCGACGCCCGGCCGCAATCCGCGCATGCGCAGCAGGCGGCGGGCGTCGTCCATGCGCTCCTGCACGCCGACGGCGGCAGCCGGCGCATCGCCGCGAAGGATGCGCAGCGCGGCGCGGAACAGGTCTTCGAGCAGCTTGCCCTTCCAGGCATTCCAGACCTTGGGGCTGGTGCCGCGGATGTCGGAGACCGTCAGCAGGTAAAGGGCGACCAGCCGGCGCTCGGTCTTGACGATGTCGGCGAAGGCGCGCAGCACGTCGGGGTCCGCGAGGTCCTGCTTCTGCGCGACGTTCGACATCGTCAGGTGGTGCTCGACCAGGAAGGCGACCAGGTCGGCATCGTCGCCGCTGATGCCGTGGTCGCGGCAGAAGCGGCGCGCGTCGGGCACGCCTTTCTTCGAATGGTCGCCGCCCCGGCCCTTGGCGATGTCGTGGAACAGCGCCGCGATGTAGAGCAGCCAGTGGCGCTCGAACCCGCTGATGAGCCGCGAGCAGAACGGGTATTCGTGCGCGAACTCCGGCATGGTGTAGCGCCGCAGGTTGCGCATCACCGTGAGGATGTGCTGGTCGACGGTATAGACGTGGAACAGGTCGTGCTGCATGCGGCCGACGATGCGGCCGAAGGCCGGCAGGTAGCGCCCGAGCACGTCGTACTGGTTCATGCGGCGGAACTCGTGGATCAGGCCGCGCTTCTGCTGGAACAGCTGGAGGAACAGCGCGCGGTTCTCCGGATCGCGCCGGAATGCGGCATCGATGCGGCCGCGAGCGCGCCAGATGGCGCGCAGGGTGCGGCCCGTCATGCCCTTGAGTTCGGAGCGCTGCTGCATGACCAGGAAGGCCCTGAGGATGGCGCCTGGCTCGCGCTCGAACAGGTCCTCCTCGCGCAGGTCGAGCAGTTCGCGGACCATCTGGAAGCGCTCGTCGATGACGATCGGCGGCGCGGCGGGCGCCTGCGAGATGCGCGCCTCGATGTTCTGCAGGCCGAGCGTGTTGAGCTGGGTGATGAGCTTGGCGTTCTGGTAATAGCGCTGCATCAGCACTTCCGAGGCGCGGCGCGCCTGGGTAGGCTCGATGCCGAAGGCCCTGGCCAGCCCTTCCTGGTGCTCGAACAGCAGCCGGTCCTCGCGCCGCTTCACCAGGTGGTGAAGTCGGATGCGCAGGTGGCGCAGGAAATCCTCCGCGCGCCTGAACTGCTGGGCGCCGTAGTCGGTCAGCACGCCGGCGGCGGCCAGTTCGCGCCAGGTGTTGCCCAGCTTCGCGCCGCGTGCCACCCAGGCGACGGTCTGCAGGTCGCGCAGGCCGCCCGGGCTTTCCTTGCAGTTGGGCTCGAGGCTGTAGGCGGTCTCGTTGTGGCGCGCGTAGCGTTCGCGCTGTTCGAGCAGCTTCGCCTTGAAGAACTCCTCCGGATCGACGAGCCGAGCGAAGCGCTGCTCGAAGCGCGCGAACAGGCCGCGGTTGCCGCACAGGAAGCGCGCTTCGAGCAAGTTGGTCTTGATGGTGATGTCGCGCTCGGCCTCTTCCAGGCACGCGGCTACGTCGCGCACGCTATGACCGATGTCGAGGCCGACGTCCCAAAGCATGCCGATCATCTGGGCGATGTGCGGGATGCTGTGGAGATCCGTGCCGGTCGGGGCAAGCAGCAGGATGTCGACGTCGGAGCCGGGATAGAGCTCGCCGCGGCCATAGCCGCCGACGGCGACGAGGGCGACGTCGCCCGGCACGCCGAGGGTGAGCCAGAGGTCGCCCAGGATCTCGTCCACCAGCCGGCTGCGGCCGCGCAGCAATGCCAGGGCGTTGTTGCTGCGCTCGTAGCCGGCCTTCAGCTCGGCCTGGCCGGCTTGAAGGGCTGCGCGGCAGCGCGCTACGACGTCGGCGGTGTCCGCCAGGGCGCCTGCCGTAGCCATGGTCAGGGTAGGGTGGCGGGCTTGGGCGGGCAGCCCGCCGACAGGGTGAGCACTTCGACGCCGTCCGGCGTGACGAGCAGGGTGTGCTCCCACTGGGCCGATAGGCTGCGGTCCTTGGTGACGATGGTCCAGCCGTCGGCCAGTTCGGAAATCGCGGCCTTGCCGGCGTTGATCATCGGCTCGATGGTGAACGTCATGCCGGGCTGCAGCATGATGCCGGTGTGGGGCTTGCCGTAGTGGAGCACCTGCGGCTCCTCGTGGAAGTGACGGCCGATGCCGTGGCCGCAGAACTCGCGCACCACCGAGAAGCCGTTCATCTCGGCGTGGCGCTGGATGGCTGCGCCGACGTCGCCCAGATGCGCGCCCGGCTTCACCTGGGCGATGCCGACCCACAGGCATTCCAGGGTGATGGCGCACAGCCGCTTTGCCAGGATCGAGGCGTCGTTCCCGACGACGAACATCCGGCTGGTGTCGCCATGCCAGCCATCCTTGATGACCGTGATGTCGAGGTTGACGATGTCGCCCTTCTTGAGGGCGCGGTCGTTCGGTACGCCGTGGCAGACCTGGTGGTTGACCGAGGCGCAGATCGACTTGGGGTAGGGCGGATAGCCGGGCGGCGCGTAGTTGAGCGGCGCCGGGATGCAGCCCTGGACCTTCTCCATGTAGTCCTGGCAGAGCCGATCGAGCTCGGCGGTGGTCACTCCGGGCTTGACGAAGGGCTCGATGTAGTCGAGGACTTCGCCGGCGAGGCGGCCGGCGAGGCGCATTTTTTCGATTTCTTCCGGGGTCTTTATGGTGATGCTCATACGTCTGGCGGCCTTGGCTGATCCGATCCATTCTAACCGGGGTGGTGCAAAACGACATTAGAACTTGAAGGCAAGTCCCGGAAACCGCTATAATCCGCAGATTGCCCGCCACGGTGGCAGGCAAAATCCACACGCCCGGCGCCGATAGGGTGCTCTTTCGAGAGACGCGGCCGGGCGGCGGTTCAACCCATATCGGAGATCGATACATGAGCACTACCATGCGCCAGATGCTGGAGGCCGGCGTTCACTTCGGCCATCAGACCCGTTTCTGGAACCCCAAGATGGCCCCCTTCATTTTCGGCCATCGCAACAAGATCCACATCATCAACCTCGAGAAGACGCTCGCCAAGTACAACGAGGCGATGAGCTTCGTGCGCAAGATGGCCGCCAAGAAGGGCACCATCCTGTTCGTCGGCACCAAGCGCCAGGCGCGCGAGATCGTCGCCGAGGAAGCTCAGCGCGCGGGCATGCCCTACGTCGACGAGCGCTGGCTCGGCGGCATGCTGACCAACTTCAAGACCGTCAAGCAGTCGATCAAGCGTCTCAAGGACCTCGAGCAGATGCAGCAGGACGGCAGCCTCGAGCGCCTGTCCAAGAAGGAAGCCCTGACGGTCACGCGCGAACTGGCCAAGCTGCAGAAGAGCATGGGCGGCATCAAGGACATGCCTGGCCTGCCCGACGCCATCTTCGTCATCGACGTCGGCTATCACAAGATCGCCGTCACGGAAGCCGGCAAGCTCGGCATCCCGGTCATCGGCGTGGTCGACAGCAACCATTCGCCCGAAGGCATCAACTACGTGATTCCCGGCAACGACGACTCCTCGCGCGCCATCCGCCTGTACGCCCGCGGCGTGGCCGACGCCATCCTCGAGGGCAAGAACCAGTCCGTCAATGAAGTGCTGCAGGCCGTCGGCGGCGACGACGAGTTCGTCGAGGTCGACGAGGAAGCCGGCGAGTAATCATCAGAATCTGAATCTGGAGCAAGAAGAATGGCGGAAATCACCGCAAGCATGGTCAAGGAACTGCGCGAGAAGACCGACGCGCCCATGATGGAATGCAAGAAGGCGCTCACCGAAGCCGACGGCGACATGGCCAAGGCCGAGGAAATCCTGCGCGTCAAGCTGGGCAACAAGGCGACCAAGGCCGCGGCGCGCGTCGCCGCTGAAGGCGTGGTCGGCCTCTACCTGGCTGCCGACGGCAAGCTGGGCGCCATGGTCGAGGTCAACTCCGAGACCGACTTCGTCGCCAAGAACGACGAGTTCATCGCGCTGGCCAAGGGCTGTGCCGACCTCGTCGCCACCAAGCAGCCGGCCGACGTGGCGGCCCTCTCGGCGCTGCCGATGGGCGCCGGCACGGTCGAGACGACCCGCGCCGCGCTGGTCGGCAAGATCGGCGAAAACATGTCGATCCGCCGCTTCGTTCGCATGGAAGCCCAGGGCAAGCTGACCTCGTACGTCCATGGCGGCTCGAAGATCGCCGTCCTGGTGGACGTCACCGGCGGCGACGACCAGTTGGCCAAGGACCTGGCGATGCACATCGCCGCCTCCAAGCCGAAGGCGCTCGACGCCTCCGGCGTCTCGGCCGACCTGCTCGACACCGAGCGCCGCATCGCCATCGAGAAGGCGCGCGAAGCCGGCAAGCCGGAAGCGATGCTGGAGAAGATCGCCGAAGGCACGGTCCAGAAGTACCTCAAGGACGTGACGCTGCTGGGCCAAGTGTTCGTCAAGGCCGAGGACGGCAAGCAGACCATCGAGCAACTGCTGAAGGCCAAGGGCGCCAAGGTCAACGCCTTCACGCTCTATGTCGTGGGCGAGGGCATCGAGAAGAAGGTGACCGACTTCGCCGCCGAAGTGGCTGCCCAGGCCGCTGCCGCCAAGAAGTAGGACGCCGCCGATGCCGACTGCCACACCGCGCTATCGCAGAATTCTGCTGAAGCTTTCGGGCGAAGCCCTCATGGGGGACGACGCCTACGGCATCAACCGCGAGACGCTCTGGCGCATCGTCACCGAGATCAAGGCCGTGGTCGATCTCGGCGTCGAGATCGGTGTGGTGATCGGCGGCGGCAACATCTTCCGCGGCATGGCGGGCGCGTCGTCCGGCATGGACCGGGCGACCGCCGACTACATGGGCATGCTGGCGACCGTGATGAACGCCATGGCGCTCGCCGACGCGATGCGCCAGGCGAACGTCCAGGCGCGCGTGCAGTCGGCGCTCAACATCGAGCAGGTGGTCGAGCCCTATATTCGCGGCAAGGCCATCCGCTACCTCGAGGAGGGGAAGGTCGTCGTCTTCGGCGGCGGCACCGGCAATCCTTTCTTCACCACCGATACCGCGGCGGCGCTGCGCGGTTCGGAAATCAATGCGGACATCGTGCTCAAGGCGACCAAGGTCGACGGCGTCTATACGGCCGATCCGAAGAAGGACCCGACGGCCACGCGCTTTACGAAGATCTGCTTCGACGAGGCCATCGGCAGGAACCTTCAGGTGATGGACGCGACCGCCTTCGCGCTGTGTCGCGACCAGAAGCTGCCGATCAACGTCTTCTCGATCTTCAAGCCGGGCGCGCTGCGCAGCGTCGTCATGGGCGACGACGAAGGTACCCTCGTGCATTGCTAGGAGTCGACAAGTGATCGCAGAACTCAAGAAGACGACCGAACAGAAGATGCAGAAGAGCCTGGAGGCTCTGAAGCACGATCTCGCCAAGGTGCGCACCGGACGCGCCCACACCGGCCTGCTCGACCATGTCCAGGTCGAGTACTACGGTTCGATGATGCCGATCAACCAGGTAGCCAACATCACGCTGATCGATGCCCGCACCATCGGCGTGCAGCCCTACGAAAAGGGCATGGGGGCCAAGATCGAGAAGGCCATCCGCGAGTCCGATCTCGGCCTCAATCCCGCGTCCCAGGGCGACCTGCTGCGCGTGCCGATGCCGATGTTGACCGAGGAGCGCCGCAAGGACCTCACCAAGGTAGTCCGGCATGAAGGCGAAACCGCGAAGGTCGCCATCCGCAACTTGCGGCGCGACGCCATCGCCCATCTGAAGGAAGCGCTCAAGAAGCACGAGATTCCCGAGGACGACGAGCGGCGCGCACAGGACGACGTGCAGAAGCTCACCGACCGCTACGTCGCCGAAGTCGACCGCCTTCTGGCGGAAAAGGAAAAGGACCTGATGGCGGTCTGAGGCCGCACGGGTCTGCCACGTGAGCTTCTTCTCCAGTTCGACGCAAGCGGTGCCGGACGTCGGCACCGTGCCGCGCCACATCGCCATCATCATGGACGGCAACGGGCGCTGGGCGAAGAAGCGGTTCATGCCTCGCGTCGCCGGTCACAAGCGCGGACTCGAGGCGCTGCGCGAGACGGTCAAGGCCTGCGTTTCCCGCGGCGTGTCCTACCTCACGGTGTTCGCGTTCAGTTCCGAAAACTGGCGCCGTCCGCCGGACGAGGTGAACTTCCTGATGAACCTCTTCGTCTCGGCGCTCAATGACGAGGTGGAAAGGCTGCATCGCAACGGCGTCCGGCTCAAGGTGGTCGGCGACCTTTCGCGCTTCGACGGCAAGCTGCGCCAACTCATCGACGACGGCGAGGCCAAGACCGCGCACAACACCCGCCTGACGCTGACCATCGCCGCCAATTACGGCGGCCGCTGGGACCTGCTGCAGGCCGTGAACCGCCTGTGCCGCGCCCACCCGGAAAAGGCCGGGGACTACAGCGAGGCCGACCTCGCGCCCTTCCTCTCGATGGCCTATGCCCCTGAACCGGACCTGTTCATCCGTACCGGCGGGGAGCAGCGCATCAGCAACTTCCTCCTTTGGCAGCTCGCCTACGCGGAGTTCTATTTCACCGAGCTGCTATGGCCGGAGTTCGATGCCGCGGCGCTCGACGGCGCCATCGCATCCTACTGCCACCGCGAACGCCGCTTCGGCCGCACCAGCGAGCAGGTCGCGGGTGCGCGCGAGCCGGAAGGCGCACGCACCGCCAGCAAGCAGAACGAAAATGCTTAGAGCGCGGGTCGTCACCGCGCTGGTCCTGCTGTTCGCGTTCCTCGGGGTGCTCTTCCTTCTGCCGGCACCCGCCGCGGCGGCTGCCTTCGGTCTGGTGGCGGCGATCGCCGCCTGGGAGTGGGCGGGACTGATGGGCGGCCGGTCCGCCGGCCGCGTGCTCTTCGGTGCGCTCGTCGGCGCGGTCTGCTGGGAAAGCTACATCCTCGGTCCGGGCAGCTACGCCGCGTTTTGGGGAGCGGCCGCCCTGTTTTGGCTGTTCGTCGCCGGGGCATGGCTTCGCGGGCGCTGGTCGGTCGCCGGCGTTCGCCTGCTCGGCTATGCGCTGGGTCTCGTGCTGCTCGTCGCCACATGGTCGGCGATGGTGTCGCTGCACCAGCGCGGCCCGTGGATTCTGGTCGGCGTGATGGCGCTGGCCTGGGTTTCCGATATCGCGGCCTACTTCACCGGGCGCGCTTTCGGCCGGCGCAAGCTGGCGCCGAACATCAGTCCGGGCAAGACCTGGGAGGGCGTCATCGGTGCACTGGCCGGGGTGCTGGTCTATGGCGCCGCGATAGGCGCGGCAACCGGCTACTTCGGCAGCGCCCCGGCGCCGATGGTGCTGGCCGCGGCCCTGTGCCTGCTGTTGCTAACCGCGCTCGGCATCGCCGGGGACCTTTTCGAATCGCTGCTGAAGCGGCAGGCCGGCATCAAGGACAGCAGCGGCCTGCTGCCCGGCCACGGCGGGGTGCTCGACCGCGTCGACAGCCTCATGGCCATCCTGCCGCTCGCCGCACTGATGCTGGAGCCGTACGCCAAGTGACGATCCAACGCCTTACCGTCCTGGGAGCGACCGGCTCCATCGGCATGAGCACGCTCGACGTCGTGGCGCGCCATCCGCAGCGCTACGAGGTGTTCGCGCTGACTGCCTTCCGCCGTACCGAGGCGCTGGCCGAACTCTGCGTCCGGCATCGGCCGCGCTATGCCGTGGTGGGCAGCGCCGAGGATGCCGCGGCGCTGCAACTGCGCCTGCGCGAAGCGCGGCTGGCGACGGAAGTGCTGGCGGGCGAGGCCGCACTCGAACAGGTGGCGGCGGCGTCGGAAACGGACGTGGTGATGGCGGCGATCGTAGGCGCGGCAGGACTGCGCCCCTCGCTCGCCGCGGCGCGCGCCGGCAAGCGGGTGCTCCTCGCCAACAAGGAAGCGCTGGTGATGGCGGGCGAGGTTTTCATGGCGGAAGTGCGCAGGGCTGGCGCGACGCTGCTGCCGATCGACAGCGAGCACAACGCGGTCTTCCAGTCCCTGCCGACCGGCTTCGCCGGCGACTTCGAGGCGCGCGGCGTGCGGCGCCTGCTGCTGACGGCCTCGGGCGGTCCCTTCCGCAACGTGCCGTTGGAGCGCCTCGCCGGCGTGACGCCGGAGGAGGCCTGCGCCCATCCCAACTGGAGCATGGGCCGCAAGATTTCCGTGGACTCCGCTACGATGATGAACAAGGGACTCGAGGTGATCGAGGCCCATTGGCTGTTCGGCGCGGCGCCCGAACGCATCGATGTCGTGATCCATCCGCAGAGCGTGATCCATTCCCTGGTCGAATACGCTGACGGTTCGGTGCTGGCCCAGCTCGGCAATCCCGACATGCGCACGCCGATCGCCCATGCGCTCGCGTATCCGGAGCGCATCGACTCCGGCGTGGCGCCGCTCGACCTCTTCCAGGTGGCGCGGCTGGATTTCGAACGGCCCGATCTGACGCGCTTCCCCTGCCTGAAGCTGGCCTACCGTGCGCTGGAAGCCGGAGGGAACGCGCCGGCGGTGCTGAATGCAGCCAACGAAGTCGCGGTGGCGGCATTCCTCGAGGGCAACCTGCCTTACCTGCGCATTCCAGAGGTCATCGCGGCCGCGCTGGATGCCGTGCCGCCGGCGGCGGCAGGCGACCTTGCATCCGTGCTGGCCGCGGACGCCGCTGGCCGCCGCGCCGCGCGCAGCGCGATGGAATAGCCATGACGCCGGGCGGACTCCTCTGGTACCTCGGAGCGTTCGCCGTCGCCCTCGGCATCCTGATCGTCGTCCATGAGTTCGGCCACTTCATCGTGGCGCGCGCGTGCAACGTCAAGGTGCTGCGCTTCTGCATCGGCTTCGGCCGCATCGTGGCTTCGCGCCGCAGCGGACGCGACGGCACCGAATGGGCGGTGGCCGCGTTTCCGCTCGGCGGCTATGTCAAGATGCTGGACGAGCGCGAGGGACCCGTGGATGCGGCCGAGGCTCACCGCGCCTTCAACCGGCAACGCGTGTGGCGCCGGGCGCTGATCGTCGTCGCCGGGCCGCTGGCGAACCTGCTGCTGGCCGTCGCCATCTACTGGGGAATCTACCTGCAAGGTACCGAGGAACTGCGCCCGGTGGTCGCCGCGCCGACGGCCGGCAGCATCGCCGCGCAGGCCGGCGTTCAGGAGCAGGATACGGTGCGTGCGGTAGACGGCGATCCGATCGCGAGTTGGCAGGATTTGCGCTGGGACCTGATACGGCGTGCGGTCGACCGCGAGACGGTCAGGCTCGAGGTCGCCAATCCGAAGGGCGAAATCGCCGATCTCATGCTCGATCTCCACGGACTGCCGGAGAAGGCTTTCGAAGGCGAACTGCCCGCCGAACTCGGGTTGAAGCCCTTCCTGCCGCACCTGCCGCCGTTGATCGGCCAAGTGGTGCCCGGCTCTGCCGCCGAGGCTGCCGGCGTGAGATCCGGCGACGAGGTGCTCGCCATCGACGGCCGTTACCAGCATGCCAGCGAACTCGCCGCCGTCATCGGCGCATCCCCGGGCAAGCGCCTGATCCTCAGCATCCTGCGCGACGGCCGGCAACTCGAACTGCCGGTGGTTCCTGCCGCGCGCGAGGAGGCGGGCAAGACGGTCGGGCGCATCGGGGTCAGCCTGCGCGAGAACCCGGCGGGCCGTGCCCAGATGAGCATTACGGTCAGCCTTGGTCCGTGGGCCGCGCTGCAGCGCGCCACGGCCCAGACCTGGGAAACCGCGGTGCTGAGCCTGCGCATGATCGGCCGCATGATCGTCGGGGAAATATCCTGGAAGAACGTTTCCGGACCCGTCACGATCGCCGACTACGCGGGACAGTCGGCGCGGCTCGGACTATCGCACTATCTGAAATTCCTCGCCCTCGTCAGCATCAGCCTCGGCGTGCTCAACCTGCTGCCCATCCCCATCTTGGATGGAGGGCATTTGATGTATTATCTCGCCGAGTCCATCAAGGGAGGTCCCCTGTCCCCACGGGTCATGGAGATCGGGCAACAGATCGGGTTGGCGATCCTGCTGCTGTTGATGGCTTTTGCTTTTTATAACGATATCAACCGTCTCATTTCGGGTTGACTGATGAAGAAAACAATCCTAGCGGGATTGATGGCCGCATTGTTTGCCACGACGGCCTCGGCATTCGACCCGTTCGTCGTCAAGGACATCCGCGTAGAGGGCATCCAGCGCACCGAAGCCGGTACGGTGTTCAGCTACCTGCCGGTCAAGGTCGGCGATACCCTTAGCGACGACAAGGCGGCCCAGGCCATCAAGGCGCTCTTCGCGACCGGCTTCTTCAAGGACGTCCGTCTCGAGATCGAGGGGCAGGTCCTGGTGGTGATCGTCGAGGAGCGCCCGGCGATCGCCTCGATCGATTTCGTCGGGCTGAAGGCCTTCAAGAAAGAGGACGTGCTGAAGTCCCTGAAGGACGTCGGCCTGGCCGAATCCCGCATCTTCGACCGCTCGCTGCTTGAGCGCGCCGAGCAGGAACTGAAGCGGCAATACCTGGGGATGGGGCATTACGCGGCACAGATCACGACCACCGTGACCCCGCTGGAACGCAACCGCGTGGGCATCAATTTCAGCGTCGACGAAGGCGAGAAGGCCAGGATCAAACAGATCAACATCGTCGGCGCCAACTCCTTCAAGGAGCAGGATCTGCTCGATCTGTTCGTGCTGCGCACGCCGAACTGGCTGACCTGGTACACCAAGAACGACCAGTATTCGAAGCAGAAGCTTTCCGGCGACCTGGAATCGCTGCGTTCCTTCTATCTCGATCGCGGCTATCTCGAATTCACCATCGATTCGACGCAGGTCTCGATCTCGCCCGACAAGCAGGACATCTACATCACCGTCAGCGTCACCGAGGGCGAGCGCTACACTTTGTCCACCGTCAAACTCGCGGGCGAACTGACGCTGCCCGAGGAGGAACTGACCAAGCTGGTTTCGGTGAAGCCGGGCGAGACCTACTCGCGCGAGAAGATGACCGAGACGACCAAGGCGATCAGCGAGCGCCTCGGCAACGAGGGCTACGCCTTCGCCAACGTCAATGCTGCGCCGGAGATCGACAAGGAGAAGCACCAGGTCGCGTTCACGATCTTCCTCGATCCGGGTCGCCGGGTCCATGTCCGCCGCATCAACATCGCCGGCAACACGCGGACGCGGGACGAGGTGATCCGCCGCGAAATGCGGCAGATCGAGGGCGCATGGTACGAGGGCAGCAAGATCAACAAGTCGCGCACGCGCGTCGACAATCTTGGCTACTTCGACGAAGTGACGGTGGAAACGCCCGCGGTGCCGGGCGTCACCGACCAGGTCGACGTCAACGTGAAGGTCAAGGAAAAGCCGACGGGCGCCGTCATGCTGGGGGCGGGCTTCTCGTCCGCGGACAAGGTCTCGCTGTCGGGCTCGGTGCAGCAGGAGAACCTTTTCGGCAGCGGCAAGACCGTGGGCGTGCAGCTCAATACCAGCAAGTACTACAAGACCTACGGCCTTTCGTATACCGACCCGTACTACACGATCGACGGGATTTCGCGCGGCTTCGACGTCTACCATCGCACGACGAATACCGCAGGCCTTTCGCTCGGCACCTACAATGCGAAGTCGACCGGCGCCGGCGTCCGATGGGGCATGCCGTTGACGGAGCAGGACTACTTCCGCTTCGGCGTTTCCTTCGATTCGACCAGCTTGACGCTGGATAGCACCTCGCCCGTGCTGTGGCAGAACTACGTCTCCACGTTCGGCTCCACTACGAACACGCTGCTGAGTTCCGCCGGATGGTCGCGGAATACCATCGACAGCCGCATCTATCCGATGAGCGGAAGCGCATATTCGGTTGGCGGCGAGTTGAGCCTGCCGGGTGGGAATGCCCGTTATATGCGCCTGAGCGCCACGCATACCCGATACATCCCGATGGCCAAGGACCAGACGCTGATGCTGAGCGCCAGCATCGGCGACGTATCGGGCTATTCCGGCCGGCAGGTGCCGTTTACCAAGAACTTCTATGCGGGTGGCATCGGCTCCGTCAGAGGCTTCGATACCTCATCGCTGGGTCCGGTCGACGCCGCAACCGGTTCGCGCCTCGGCGGCACCAAACTGCTCACCGGCTCGGCCGAATACCTGTTCCCCATGCCCGGCATGGGCAAGGACAAGTCGGTGCGGCTGGGCGCCTTCATGGATGCGGGCCAGGTCTGGGGCAATGGTACCAAGGTAAGCCTCAGCGACCTTCGCTACAGCGCCGGTCTCGCGGTATCATGGTCGTCGCCGTTCGGCCCGCTGAAGTTCAGCTTGGCCAAGCCGCTCAACGCCAAGACCGACGACAAGCTCCAGCGCCTGCAATTCACCATGGGCACGGCGTTCTGAGGCAATGATTTTGGGGAAGAACATGTTCAATAAGCTCCTTTTTTCGCTCGTTTCCGTCGGACTCATCGTTTCGGCCGCGTCGGCCGAGGCGGACATGAAGATCGGCTTCGTCAACGGGCAGCGGGTCATCAACGAATCGCCGCAGGCCGTCAAGGCGAAGAAGCGGATCGAGAAGGAATTCGAGAAGCGCGACCAGGAACTGCAGGCGATGGCCAAGCGGCTGCAGAGCATGCAGGAGAACCTCGAGAAGAATTCGACCACCATGGCGGAATCGGAGCGCCACGCCAAGGAGCGCGAATTCAACGACCTCAACCGCGACTTCCAGCGCCGGCAGCGAGAGTTCCGCGAGGACCTCAACCTGCGACAGAACGAGGAAATGGCCTCGATCTACGAGAACGTCAACAAGATCATCAAGAGGGTCGCCGAAAGCGAGAAGTTCGACCTGATCGTCCAGGAAGCCGTCTATTTCAGCCCGAAGATCGACATCACCGACAAGGTGATCAAGGCGCTCGGGGATTCTTCGAAGTAACACTGTGCAGGTTCGCCTCGACGAGATCGTCGCCCGCTTCGGCGGCAGCCTCGTCGGCGACGGCGCCATAACGGTCAGCGGCATCGCCACGCTGGCCGACGCGGGCGCGCAGGAACTCGGTTTCCTCGCCAACCCCAAGTATCGATCCCAACTGGGCAGCACGCGGGCGGCTGCCGTGATCCTCGCGCCGGACGCAGCGACAGACTGTCCGGTTGCGGCGATCGTCACGCCACAGCCCTACCTGTACTTCGCGCGCGTGTCCCAGTGGCTCAATGCGCTTCAGCGGCCGGCCTCCGGCGTCCACCCGACCGCGGTCGTCGAGAGCGACGTGCCGGATAGCTGCAGCATCGGGCCGCACGCCTGGATCGGGCCCGGCGCCAGCATAGGGGTGGACGTCGTCATCGAGGCCAACTGCAGCGTGGGCGCGGGGGCGGTCATCGGCGCCGGCTCCTGGCTGCATCCGAACGTCAGCGTCTATCGCGAATGCCGCATCGGTGCGCGCGCCATCGTGCATTCGGGCGCCGTGATCGGCGCCGACGGCTTCGGCTTCGCGCGCGAGAAGGAAGGCGCCTGGGTCAAGATCCCGCAGACGGGGCGGGTCGTCATCGGCGACGACGTCGAGATCGGCGCCGGCACGACGATCGATCGCGGCGCGCTCGGCGATACGGTGATCGAGGACGGCGTCAAACTCGACAACCAGATCCAGGTCGGCCACAACGTGCGCATCGGCGCGCATACCGCGATGGCGGGGTGCGTCGGCATCGCCGGCAGCGCAGTCATCGGGCGGCGTTGCACGGTGGGCGGCGGCGCGGTGATCCTGGGCCACCTGACGCTCGCCGACGACGTGAACGTCTCCGCCGGTACGCTGGTCGGAAAGTCCATCCCGGCCGCCGGCAGCTACACCGGGACCGTCCCGTTCCAGGAACACCAGGCCTGGCTGAAAAATTTCGCGCGCTTGAGGCATCTCGACGCGATGGCCGATAAAATACGCGCCCTCGAAGCGAGGCTTGCCGCATTGGAACAAGGAAAAGAATCATGACCGCGATGGACATCCACCAGATCCTCGAATACCTGCCGCACCGCTACCCGATCCTGCTGGTTGACCGCGTCATCGAAGTCGTTCCCGGCGAGCGCATCACCGCACTCAAGAACGTCACGGTCAACGAACCGTTCTTCCCCGGCCACTATCCGCACCATCCGGTGATGCCCGGCGTGCTGATGATCGAGGCGCTGGCGCAGACGGCCGCCATCCTCTCGTTCAAGACCATGGGCGGCAAGCCGGACGACAAGTCGGTCTATTATTTTGTCGGCATCGACGGCGCGCGCTTCAAGCGGCCGGTGGGCCCCGGCGACCAGCTCGTCATGGAGGTTTCGATCGTCGCAAACAAGCGCGGCCTCTGGAAATTCGCCGCGGCCGCCAAGGTCGACGGCAATGTCGCCGTCGAAGCCGAACTGATGTGCACGGTCCGCGCCATCGAATGAGCGCGACGATCCATCCGAGCGCCATCGTCCATCCGGGCGCACGCATCGGGCAGGGCGTCGAGATCGGTGCGTATTCGATCGTCGGCGAGCACGTCGAGATCGGCGACAATACCTGGATCGGTCCGCATGTCGTGATCGACGGGCACACGCGGATCGGGCGGGACAACCGCATCTTCCAGTTCAGCTCGCTGGGCGCGGCGCCGCAGGACAAGAAGTACGCCGGCGAGCCGACGCGCCTGGAAATCGGCGACCGCAACACCGTTCGCGAGTTCTGCACCTTCAATTGCGGCACCGCGCAGGACATCGGCGTCACGCGCCTGGGCGACGACAACTGGATCATGGCCTACGTGCACCTGGCGCACGATTGCCAGGTCGGCAACAAGACCATCTTCGCCAACAACGCGCAGTTGGCGGGGCACGTGCACGTCGGCGACTGGGCCATCCTCGGCGGCTTCACCGTCGTGCACCAGTTCGTCCGCATCGGCGCCCACAGCATGACCGGCATGGGGACCATCCTGCTGCAGGACGTGCCGCCCTACGTGATGGCCAACGGCAACCCTTCGGCGCCGCACGGCATCAACAGCGAGGGTCTCAAGCGGCGCGGCTTCTCGTCGCCCACCATCATGGCGATCAAGCGCGCCTACAAGACGATCTACAAGTCCGGGCTCAAGCTCGAGGAGGCAGTCGCGGCGCTCGCCGCCGAAGGCGATGCCGCTCCGGAGCTCGCGCCGCTGGTCGAGTTCCTCGGCCAGCCGGGCCGCGGCATCATTCGCTAGACATGGCGGCCCCGCGTATCGCGATGGTGGCCGGCGAAGCCTCCGGCGACTTGCTGGCGGCCCATCTGATCGCCGCCCTGAAGCAGCGGCTTCCCGGCGCGAGCTTCGTCGGCATCGGCGGCCCCAAGATGCAGCGCGAGGGCTTGCAGGCCTGGTGGCCGGCGGAGAAGCTCGCCGTGCGCGGCTATGCGGAAGTGCTGCGGCACTATCGCGAGATCAGCGGGATCCGCAGCCAGCTGGTGTCGCGGCTGCTGCGCGAAAAACCCGACGTCTTCATCGGCATCGACGCGCCGGACTTCAATCTCGCGGTCGAGAAGAAGCTCAAGGCGCGCGGCATTCCGGCGATCCATTACGTCAGCCCTTCGGTGTGGGCCTGGCGCGGCGGCCGCGTCGAGAAGATCGGGCGCTCGGTCAGCCGCATCCTGGCCATGTTCCCGTTCGAGCCGGCCATCTACGAGGCGCGCCAGATACCGGTCAGCTATGTCGGCCACCCGCTCGCCGACATCATCCCCATCGCGGGCGGCCGCGTTGCGGCGCGCGCGCGGCTCGAACTCCCCGAGAGCGCTCCGATCTTCGCGCTGCTGCCGGGCAGTCGCCAGTCTGAACTCCAGTACATGGCGGAACTATTCATCGAGACCGCGAGGCGGCTGCACGAGCGGTTTCCCGAGGCCATCTTCCTGGTTCCGCTGGTTTCGCGCGAGACGCGCAACCAGTTTGAGGAGGCGTTGTGGAAGGCCGGGGCGCAGGACCTGCCCGTCAAGATGCTGTTCGGGCACGCCCAGGACGCGCTGGCGGCGGCGGATTGCGCGCTGGTGGCGAGCGGCACGGCCACGCTGGAGGCTGCGCTCCTGAAGACGCCGATGGTGATCGCGTACCGCATGTCGCCATGGTCGTGGCGCCTGATGAAACGCATGCGCTACCAGCCGTGGGTAGGGCTGCCCAACATCCTGGCCGGGCGCTTCGTCGTGCCCGAATTCCTGCAGGACGACGCGACGCCGGAGAACCTCGCGCAGGCGCTGGGCAACCTGCTGGTCGACGCTTCGGTACGCAGCCGATTGGCCCAGGTGTTCGAAGGCATTCACCGGCAGCTCAAGCAGGGCACGGCGGAGAAAGCCGCTGCCGCCATCCTGCCTTACCTCCAGGCCGCCTGAGGGCAAAGCGCATGAGAATCTGCGGCGTCGACGAAGCGGGGCGCGGTCCACTGGCCGGTCCGGTGTTCGCCGCGGCCGTCATCCTCGATCCCGCCCAGCCGATCGACGGCCTGGACGACTCCAAGAAGCTGTCGGAGAAGCGGCGCGATCTGCTCGCCGTGGTCATCAAGGCCAAGGCGCTTGCCTGGGCGGTCGCCTGGTCGACCGTGGAAGAGATCGACGCCATCAACATCCTGCAGGCGACGCTGCTGGCGATGCAGCGAGCCGTGGCGGGGCTCGCCATCGTGCCGGCGGAAGTGCTGGTCGACGGCAACCGGCTGCCGCGGCTCGATGTTCCGGCACGGGCGATCATCGGCGGCGATGCCAGCGTCGCGGAGATTTCCGCGGCCTCCATCCTCGCGAAGACCTCGCGCGACGCCGAGATGCTCAAGCTGCACGCTTTGGCGCCGCAGTACGGGCTCGATCGCCACAAGGGCTACGGGACGCGCGAGCATCTCGAAGCCTTGCGCGTGCACGGCCCTGCGGATTTCCATCGCCGCAGCTTTGCGCCGGTGCGCGAAGCCCTCGTCGGCCGGCCATGAAGGCCATCGCCTCGCGCGATAATCCGAGCTTCAAGGCCCTGCGCCTGCTGGCGAAGGACGGGCGCGAACAGCAGCGCCAGCGGCGCGCGGTCATCGACGGCGTGCACCTCGTCGCCGATTATCTGGCGCGCGTCGGCCGCCCCCAGTTGCTCGCGGTCAGTGAAAGCGGCGTGGCGCACGACGAGGTGCAGGCGCTGCTGGCGGCCAACGCGGGCCTCGAGACGCTTCTGCTGCGTGACGCGCTGTTCGCCGAGATCAGCGGCTCGCCACATCCGGTCGGGGTGCTCGCGACCATCGCGATACCCGAGCCGCCCGCCGATCTTCCGACCGGCTCCTGCGTGCTGCTGGATGCCATCCAGGATGCCGGCAACGTCGGCACCATCTTGCGCACGGCCGCCGCCGCTGGCGTGCGCGACGTGCTGCTCGGCCCGGGCTGCGCCTCGGCCTGGAGCATGCGGGTCCTGCGGGCGGCACAGGGCGCGCACTTCGGACTGGCGATCCGCGAGCATGCCGACCTCGGCGCTTTCGTCGCAGCCTACCGGGGCCTGAGCGTCGCGACCGTAGTGACCGGCGGCAAGCCGCTCTTCGATCTCGACCTTGGGGGGCCGGTCGCCTGGATCTTCGGCAACGAGGGTGCCGGCGTGTCGGCCGCGCTGGCCGCTGCTGCCCGGGCGCGCGCCACCATCCCGATGGCTGCCGACACCGAGTCCCTCAACGTCGCGGCCGCGGCGGCGGTCTGCCTGTTCGAGTCGCTGCGCCAGCGGAAATTGGCTTAGACTGTCCGCATACCGTTTGCGGAGTCCGCGCGATGCAATTCGAGTGGTGGCAATGGGCGGTCGCCGGCATCGTCCTGATGCTGGTCGAACTGGCGGTGCCCGCCTTCGTCCTGATCTGGTTCGGCCTGGGCGCACTGCTGGTCGCGCTGGTGGTCTTCATCGCCCCGGCGATGGAACTGAATGCCCAGTTGATGCTCTGGCTGGTCGCCTCGCTGGTGCTGGTGGCGCTGTGGTTCCGCGTCTTCAAGCCGGGGCAGCACAAGACGCGGATCGGCATGGCGGACGCCGACGTGATCGGCGAGATCGGGCTGCTGGCCCGCGCCGTTGCCCCGTTCGAGCGGGGCGAGGTCCGTTTCCAGAAGCCGCTGCTCGGCAGCGACGCCTGGCCGTGCATCGCCGACGAGGCGATTGCCGCGGGCGAGCGCGTCAAGGTGCTGGCCGTCGAGGGCAGCATGCTGAAAGTCGGTAAAGCCTGAAGGAGAACGCACATGGAAGCCGGATTCGTCTTCGTCGTCGCATTGCTGGCCTTCGCCGTGGTCACCTTGCTGAAGGGCGTGCGCATCGTGCCGCAAGGCGAGGAATGGATCGTCGAGCGCCTGGGCAAGTACCACGGAACCCTGCATCCGGGACTCAACATCATCATCCCCTACCTCGACCAGGCGGCCTACAAGCTCGTGACCAAGGACATCATCCTCGACGTCCAGGAGCAGGAAGTCATCACCAAGGACAACGCGGTGATCCTGACCAATGCGATCGCCTTCATCAAGGTTACCGACCCGATCAAGGCAGTGTACGGCGTGACGGACTTCGCCGAGGCGATCCGCAACATGATCATGACCACGCTGCGCTCGATCATCGGCGAGATGAGCCTCGACGAGGCGCTTTCGAATCGGGACAAGATCAAGGCGCGCCTGCGCGAGAGCATCGCCGACGAGGCGATCGACTGGGGTCTCACGGTGAAGTCGGTCGAGATCCAGGACATCAAGCCCTCCGAATCGATGCAGAAGGCGATGGAGGCACAGGCCTCCGCCGAACGCGAGCGCAAGGCGATGGTCACCAAGGCAGAGGGCACCAAGCAGTCCACCATCCTGCAGGCAGAGGCGCGCCTCGAGGCAGCCCGTCGCGATGCCGAGGCGCAGGTGACCCTGGCTGAGGCCAGCGCCGAGGCGATTCGGCGCGTGACCTCGGCGATCGGCAGCGCCGAGGCGCCGATGCGCTACATGCTGGGCGAGAAGTACATTGCCGCGATGGGCCGCCTGGCGGATTCGGCGAATGCCAAGACGGTCGTCATTCCCGCCGACCTGCAGGAGACGCTGCGCGGCGTCCTGGGACGCGACCGGGGTTGAGGCGCCGCGATACGGCTAGGCGCTTCGATACAGGCTCGCTCCGCAATCGGCGCACACGAAGACGCGCCGGGCATCGCGTTCGCCCGCCAGTCCTTTCTCGGTGATGTCTCCCGACCGGCAGTTCGCGCACCTGATGCCGTCGGCCGTCCTGCAGTCGGGATGCCCATCGATGTAATCGGACAGCGTCGGCATCGATGCCCACGAGCGGCGAGCCTTCCGGATATCCGCAAACTGCAGATAGCCGAAGACTGCCGCCCCGCCCGCAAACGCCAAGCCAACCATCAAACCGGGATTCATCGCCACCTCGCGTCCATAGGACTCGAATCAGCCCATGAGGTTTCATCCGGCGGCTGCGGCGTCATGCCGGATCTTGCTGCGTCGCGAAGTCTCGCCGGTGCGCCGACAGGCGCGCCACCGCGAACAGGCTGGCGTTGACCGTACAGGCGATCCACGCCAGAGGTTGCATCGTGCCGTCGTGGCTGGCACCGACCCAGAGGCCGGCGAGCAGGGCGGCCAGCATCGTGACGAATCCGAGCAGGCCTGCCGCAGCACCCGCCTGGCGGGGGAAGGGCGCCACGCCGCCGGCCTGCGCACATGGGAAGTTGATGCCGTGGGCGCTCATCACGACGAATTGGCAAAGCGGAACGATGCTCCAATGGCGGACGCCGCCGGCGACCAGGGCCGCAAAGAGTAGCCCGCCGGCCAGCGACACCGCACTGCCGACGCCCAGGGCGCGGTCGACGCCGATGCGGATCATCAGGCGGCGGCATACCACCGTGCCGGCGAGGTAGCCGGTGACCCCGAAGGCGTAGCAGTAGCCGTAGTACTGGGTCGGCATGCCGAGCACGTCGATCAACACGAACGACGATCCCGAGATGAATACGAAGATGGAGGCGTAGGACAGCGCGCCGGGCAGCGCGTAGGCCCAGAACGCCGGCGCGCGGAGCACCCGCGCGTAGCTGTCGGCGAGGCCATGCCAGCGGAGCGCCGCGGGATTGGGGCAGGCGTTGGTCTCGCGCAGGGAGTTTCGCGCCGCGGCGGCGAGCACCAGGCAAAGCAGCGCCATGACCGCGAAGTTGGCCCGCCAGCCGAAGGCGACCTGCAGGTAGCCGCCGGCGACCGGGCCGAGCAGCGGGGCGAGCGAGAGCAGGGTGCTGGCGCGTGCGATCAGATGGGCGCCTTCCGTCGGGCTGCAGACGTCCCGGACGATGGCGCGGGCGACGACGATCGCCGTGCAGCAGCCGACTGCCTGGACGAAGCGCGCGGCCACCAGCACGGGAATGGTCGACGCGAGTCCGCAAGCGGCGCTGGCCAGAACATAGACGATCAGCCCGGCGAGCATGACCGGCCGCCGGCCATAGCGATCGGACAGCGGGCCGCTGACGAGTTGCGCGGCGCCGAAGCCAAGGACGAACAGCGAGAGAGTCTGCTGGGCGACGGCGGGGGAGACGCCGAAATAGGTGGCGAGATGCGGCAGCGAGGGCAGGTAGAGATCGGTCGACAGCGGCTGCAGCATCAGGCAGCCTGCGATCAGCCAGAGCAGGACGAGCGGCGACATCAGCGCGACTCGCGCATGAGCCGCCCTTTTTCCCTTTCCCAATCCTTCTTCTTCTCGTCTTCGCGCTTGTCGTACTGCTTCTTGCCCTTGGCGAGGCCGATCAGTGCCTTGATGCGGCCCTTGGCGTAGTGGAGGTCGAGCGGCACCAGCGCATAGCCGGCGCGCTCGACCTTGCCGATCAGGTTGGCGATCTCGCGCTCGTGCAGCAGCAGCTTGCGCGTGCGGACAGGGTCGGGCTTGACGTGGGTGGATGCCGCGAGCAGCGGGCTGATATGGGCGCCGATGAGGAAGACCTCGCCGTTCTTCAGCACGACGTAGGCCTCCTTGATCTGCGCCCGGCCGGCGCGGATGGCCTTGACTTCCCAGCCTTCCAGCACGATGCCCGCCTCGATCCGCTCTTCGATGAAGTAGTCGTGGAAGGCTTTCTTGTTCTCGGCGATGCTCATGGGAGGCCGGCTTGATAAAATCGCGTCATTCTATCGTAGCGAGTGCCAATGGCCGTCATCGAGAAATCGGTACTCATCGCGCGCACGCCGCAGCAGATGTTCGAACTGGTGGACCGCGTCGAGGACTATCCAAAGTTCCTTCCCTGGTGCGGCGGCACCGAGCTGCTCGAACGCAGCGCCGCCGTTACGGCGGCGCGCATCCATATCAATTACCACGGCATAAAGGCGCACTTTGCGACGGAGAATCCGAAGGATCCGCCGCATTGGATGGAAATCCGCCTGCGCGAGGGGCCCTTCCGCAGGCTGGAGGGCGGCTGGCGCTTCACGGCACTGGGCGAGGACGGATGCAAGGTTGAGTTCCGCCTGCACTACGAGTTTTCCAGCCGGGTGCTGGAAAAGGCGCTCGGGCCGGTTTTCAGTCATATCGTCAGCAGCTTCGTCGACAGTTTCGTCAAGCGTGCGCATCAGGTATATGGCTGACGCGTAAAGAGAAAAGGGCTTGCGCTTCCCAACCTAGGTACTATCCTTTGCGCATGACTTGGGTGGCGCCCGGCTGCCAGAGAATCAGTCGAGACCTGGAGGGGGGAAGATGAAGCTTTCGACGCGGCTTGTCCTGATCGTGCTTGGCGCTGTCATTGGCCTCGCCATTCTCGCCGCCTACGCGCTGGTGTCGCTGCACACGACGATGCTGGAAGAGCGCAAGGCGGGCATCCGAACGACGCTGCTGCTCGCGACCAGCCAGGTCAACAGTTACGTCGCGCTCGAGAAATCCGGCAAGTTGACGCGCGAGGAAGCGCAGGAAAGGGCCAAGGAGGCCTTGCGCGGACTGCATAACGGCGACGACTACGTCTTCGTGCGCTCGGGCCCGAAGCTGCTGGTCATGCTGGTGCATCCCGATCCCCGCAAGGAGGGCAAGGAGTCCGACGGCGGCAAGCTGCCGAACGGGCAGTCGCTGACCGAGGCCTATCTTGAAGCGCTCAAGAACACCGATTTCGCCTTTGTGCGCGTCTATACGAAGCGCCCGCAGGGCAACGTCGAAGTGCCGAAGATCAGCGCCATCCAGCGCATTCCCGAATGGGGCTGGCTGCTGGGCACCGGCGTCTTCATCGACGACATCGACGAGGCGTTCGATCACTATCTCGTCCAGTTCCTGGTCATCGGCGGCATCGTGTTGGCTGCCGTGATCGCCTTGGCGGTCTCGCTGGCGCGCGGCATCTACCACGCGATCGGCGGAGAGCCGGCCTATGCGGCCGAAGTGGCGCGTGCCATAGCTGCCGGGGACCTGACGGGCAAGGTCGCGCAGCGCGGCAAGGACCACAGCCTGCTGGCGGCCATGGCGGACATGCAGGATAACCTCAAGCAGATGATCGCCCAGATCACCCAGGGCGCCATCACGCTGAACGAGGCAGGCGAACGGCTCGCGACGCAGATGACCCAGATCAACGGCGCCGCGCAGCGCTCGTCGGAGGCGACTGCCTCCACGGCGGCCGCCATCGAGCAGATGGCGGTGAGCGTGGCGCACATCTCGGATCGCGCCAAGGACAGCGAGCAGAACTCGCAGCATGCGTCGGAACTGGCTGCGTCGGGCGAATCGCTGGTGCATCGGGCGGCCGACGAGTTGCAGGTGGTGTCGCGGCAGGTGGGAGATGCCTCGGGTCGCATCGAGGGCCTGGCCGAGCGCACGCGCGAGATCGGCGGCATCGCCAGCGTCATCAAGGAGATCGCCGACCAGACGAACCTGCTGGCGCTGAACGCCGCCATCGAAGCCGCGCGGGCAGGTGAACAGGGGCGCGGTTTCGCCGTGGTGGCCGACGAGGTGCGCAAGCTGGCCGAGCGCACCGGCACCGCCACCGACCAGATCGCCGGCATGATCCAGGGCATCCAGGCTGACACCGAAGCCGTCGTGGCCAGCATGCGCACCATCGCGCCGCAGGTCGCCAAGGGCGTGGAGATCGCGAACGAGGCGGCCGGGACGCTGAACGAGATCAACGGCGGCGCCGGCGCCACCCTGGAGAACATCCGCGAGGTCGCGCATTCGACGTCCGAGCAGCGCATCGCCAGCGACAGCGTGGCCGCGAACATCGAGAAGATCGCCCAAATGGTGGACGAGATGGCCGCCTCGGTTGACGTCGCCAACGAGAACGTCGTCGCGCTGGAGCAGCTGGCGGGCGATCTGCGTTCCTCGGTCAGCCGTTTTCGCGTATAGAATCGCCCGCATGGATCAGCGTCCCACCCGTGCCTGCAGCCACGCCGTCGCGCTTCCGGCCTTGTCGGTCAGCCGCGCGGTCCAGCGCGTGGTCGAGGTGTTGCGCCGCACGCCGGGACTCTCGAAGGAGGAGATCGCCGAGCGCGCCTTCGTCGGTGCCGCGACACTTTCGGGCGGCGGCTACCTGAAGGCCATGAAGGAAGCGGGGCTTATCCATGTCTCCGGCTGGGCGCGCAACGCCTCGGGCGGATTCACCACGCCGCTCTACAGCGCAGGAAGCAGCACCGACTGCGAGCGGCCCCAGGTGACGGCGCAGAACCGCGCTGCACCCGGCATGCAGCGGCTGCTGGAGGCGATCAGCAGCGCCGGCCCGCTCGACTACCGCGAAGCTGCCGCTTTGGCCGGTCTCTCGCCGAACACGGTGAAGAACGCCGGCTATCTCGACCTGCTCGTGGCGCAGGGCAAATTGCACGTAGCCGAATGGCGACGCGCTCGCAAGGGCCCGATGCGGCCGGTGTATGCCTTCGGCCCCGGGGCCTCCGCGCCGAAGCCGGCGCCGCTGTCCGGCGCCGAGAAGTCGCGCTCGCACCGCTGGCGGCAGGCGGCGGTGGCGGGCTCGTCCAGCCTGGCGATGCAGGTGCGCATGGCCGCGACAAGCCGCCTAAGGGTTCCGGGATAAAATCAGCGGTTTCGTGCCGCGACGGCACGCCCATCCAGCGGAAGATCATGGCCGACTCCATCCACATCGAAGTCGCGTACGCCAAGCCGGCGCGTCAGGAACTCGTCGAACTCAAGCTGCCGGAAGGCAGCACCATCCAGCAGGCGATCGAAGCCTCGGGCCTGCTGCAGCGCTATCCCGAGATCGAACTGGCGAAGGCCAAGGTGGGCGTCTACGGGAAGCTCGCGCGCCTGGATACCGCCCTGCGCGAGAAGGACCGCGTCGAAATCTATCGCCCGCTGATCGCCGACCCGAAAGAAGTGCGCAAGCAGCGCGCCGCGGCCGGCAAGGTGATGAAGAAGGGCGGCGGCAGCGCCGAGGAATAGGCGCTTCGCAGGCCGCCCGGTCGTGCTACTTGCAGTTGGCCTCGACGGCCCTGCGGGCGCGAGCCAGCTCGGCCTCGCGGGCGTCGCCGTCCATGGCCATGCGTTCTCCCTTGGCGTCGATGGTGAAGCGCGTCTGGCCGGATTCGATCGATTGCAGGTTGGCGCGGGCGCGCTCGCATTCGGCGGCACGCTCTTCGGAGGCCGCCTTCTCCTTGGCCGCCTTGGCGGCCGCATCCTGGCCTTCCTTCTGCTTCTTCCGCGATGCCGCTTCCTGCTCGGCCAGGGCGCGGCTGGCGTTGGGATCGCCGGGGCCGCTGGCGGGCGCGGCGACCTTGCGGGCCGGCGTCTTGTCCGGCGGCGGCTCGTCGGAGTAGTGGACCTTGCCGTTGGCGTCCTTCCAGGAATACATCTGGGCGGAGGCGACCATGGAGCACAGCGCGAAGACGAGGGGCGCGAGTTGGCGGAGACGCATGGTTCAGGGGTCCTTCGTTTGCCCGCGTAGGGCGACCCGCGTATAATACGTTTTTGGCACAGAGGATAAAAGCATGAGACTTACCCAGAAGGCGCTGACGTTTGACGACGTCCTCCTGGTTCCCGCCCACTCGGCGATCCTGCCCCGCGACGTCTCGCTCGCGACCCGCCTGACCCGCAACATCACCCTCAACCTGCCGCTCGTCGCTGCGGCCATGGACACCGTCACCGAGGCCCGACTGGCCATCGCGCTGGCGCAGGAGGGCGGCATCGGCATCGTGCACAAGAATCTCGATCCGAAGTCCCAGGCGTCGGAGGTGGCAAAGGTCAAGCGCTTCGAGTCGGGCGTGCTCAAGGATCCGATCACCATTCCGCCGACCATGTCGGTGCGCGAAGTGATGAACCTCACCCGCGCCCACAAGTTCTCCGGCCTGCCCGTGGTCGAGAACGGGCTGGTCGTCGGCATCGTCACCAACCGCGACTTGCGCTTCGAAACGCGCCTCGACCAGCCGGTGCGCGACATCATGACGCCGAAGGACCGCCTCATCACCGTCAGGGAAGGCGCGACGCTGGAGGAAGCCAAGGCGCTGATGCACAAGAACCGCCTCGAGCGCGTGCTGGTGGTGAACGAGCAATTCGCGCTGCGCGGCCTGATGACCGTCAAGGACATCCTCAAGTCCACCGAACATCCCAACGCCTGCAAGGACAGCCAGGGCCGCCTGCGCGTCGGCGCCGCCATCGGCGTCGGCGAGGGCACCGAGGAGCGCGCCGCGCTGCTCGTGGAAGCCGGCGTCGACGTGCTGATCGTCGATACCGCGCACGGCCATTCCGAAGGCGTGCTCAAGCGCGTCGAGTGGGTCAAGAAGAACTTCCCGAACGTCGAGGTCATCGGCGGCAACATCGCTACCGGCGCGGCCGCCAAGGCGCTGGTCGACCACGGCGCCGACGGCGTCAAGGTCGGCATCGGCCCGGGCTCGATCTGCACCACGCGCATCGTCGCGGGCGTCGGCGTGCCGCAGATCACTGCGGTCGACAACGTCGCCAAGGCGCTGGCCGACACCAACGTCCCGCTCATCGCCGACGGCGGCATCCGCTACTCCGGCGACATCTCCAAGGCGCTCGCCGCCGGGGCCCACGCCGTCATGCTGGGCGGCCTGTTCGCCGGCACGGAAGAGGCGCCGGGCGAGACGGTGCTGTTCCAGGGGCGCTCCTACAAGTCCTACCGCGGCATGGGCAGCCTCGGCGCCATGCAAAAGGGCTCCTCGGACCGCTACTTCCAGGACAACGAATCGAACGTCGAGAAGCTGGTGCCGGAAGGCATCGAAGGCCGCGTGCCCTACAAGGGCCCGGTCACGCAGGTGATCCACCAGCTGATGGGCGGCCTGCGCTCCTCGATGGGCTACGTCGGCTGCCGCACCATCGAAGAGATGCGCAACAAGGCCGAGTTCGTCGAGATCACCTCGGCCGGCATCCGCGAGTCGCACGTGCACGACGTGCAGATCACCAAGGAAGCCCCGAACTATCACGTGGAGTAATCCAAGACCTCAGCGAAAAGGCGGCTTCGGCCGCCTTTTCATTTTCGGAGACGCCTGATGGCCCACCAGAAGATTCTCATCCTCGACTTCGGTTCTCAGTACACGCAGCTCATCGCGCGCCGCGTGCGCGAGCAGCAGGTCTATTGCGAACTGCACCCGAACGACGTTACCGACGACTTCATCCGCGAATTCGCGCCGGCCGGCGTCATCCTCTCCGGCGGCCCCAACTCGGTGTACGAGGACGAGACGCCGCGCGCGCCGCAAGCCGTGTTCGAGCTCGGCGTTCCCGTCCTGGGCATCTGCTACGGCATGCAGACCATGGCGGCGCAGCTCGGCGGCAAGGTCGAAAGCTCGCACAAGCGCGAATTCGGCTACGCCGAGGTGCGCGCCCGCGGTCATTCGGCGCTGCTCAAGGACATCCAGGACAACATGAGCCCCGAGGGCCACGGGCTGCTCGACGTCTGGATGAGCCACGGCGACAAGGTCACCGAGATGCCGCCCGGCTTCAAGGTCATCGTCAGCACCGAGTCGACGCCGATCGCCGGCATGGCCGACGAGGACCGCCTGTTCTACGGCGTGCAGTTCCATCCGGAAGTGACGCACACCCTCAAGGGCCGCGAAATCCTGCACCGCTTCGTGCGCGACATCTGCGGCTGCATCGGCGACTGGAACATGCCCGACTACGTCAACGAGGCGATCGAGAAAATGCGCGCCCAGGTCGGCAAGGAGGAAGTCATCCTCGGCCTGTCCGGCGGCGTAGACTCCTCGGTGGTCGCGGCGCTGCTGCATAAGGCGATCGGCGACCAGCTGACCTGCGTGTTCGTCGACAACGGCCTGCTGCGCCTCAACGAAGGCAAGCAGGTGATGGACACCTTCGCGCGCAACCTCGGCGTCAAGGTCATCCACGTCGACGCCACCGAACAGTTCATGGGCCACCTCGCCGGCGTCACCGATCCCGAGCAGAAGCGCAAGATCATCGGCCGCGAGTTCGTCGAGGTTTTCCAGGCCGAAGCGAAGAAGCTGCCGCAGGCGAAGTGGCTGGCGCAAGGCACCATCTATCCGGACGTGATCGAGTCGGCGAGCGCCAAGACCAAGAAGGCGCACACCATCAAGAGCCACCACAACGTCGGCGGCCTGCCCGAGACGCTGCACCTCAAGCTGCTCGAGCCGCTGCGCGAGTTGTTCAAGGACGAGGTGCGCGAGCTGGGCATCGCGCTGGGCCTGCCGCACGAGATGGTCTACCGCCACCCGTTCCCCGGCCCGGGCCTCGGCGTGCGCATCCTCGGCGAAGTGAAGAAGGACTATGCGGACCTGCTGCGCCGCGCCGACGCCATCTTCATCGACGAGCTGCGCGCCGCCGACTGGTACGACAAGACCAGCCAGGCGTTCGCAGTGTTCCTGCCGGTGAAGTCGGTCGGCGTCATGGGCGACGGCCGCACCTACGAGTACGTCGTCGCGCTGCGCGCCGTGGAGACGCAGGACTTCATGACGGCGCGCTGGGCGCAGCTGCCCTACGACCTGCTGGGCAAGGTGTCGAACCGCATCATCAACGAAGTGCGCGGCATCAACCGCGTGGTGTTCGACATCTCCGGCAAGCCGCCCGCGACGATCGAGTGGGAGTAGGCACGGCCGGGGCGAAGCCTACGACGCTGCGCATAGGCTCCTGACCAGGCTCAACTGCCCGGGCAGGCAGATCGTGTTCAAGTCGTAGTTCGCGGCGATCGTCTTCCGTGCTCGATCGCGGATCGCCGCGAATGCCCCGGGGTTCTCGAGCGCCTCGACGGCCCGATCGGCGATTTCCTGCGGCCTGAAGAAGTCGACGAGGATGCCGTTGTCTCCGTCCCGGATCACCTCCTGCACCGGCGGCGTGCGGGAGCCGATCACCAGGCAGCCGGCCGACATGGCCTCCAGCATCGACCAGGAAAGCACGAATGGGTAGGTGAGATAGACGTGCGCGGTCGACACCTGAAGCACTTTCAGGAAGATGGGGTAGGCCACCTTCCCGAGGAAATGAACCCGGGACCCGTCGATCGAGCTCCCGAGTTCCTCCAGCATGAGGTCCCGAAACGTCTTGCCGTTCGGCGGTGGCGGACCGTAGCTCGTCTCGTCTCCGCCGACGATCAGCACATGGGCTTTGGGCCTGCGGTCCAGGATTTCCGGCAGGCTGCGCATGAAGCTTGGAAAGCCGCGGTAGGGTTCGAGATTCCTGGCCACGTAGGTCAGCACCTCGTCGTTGCGGGAAAGCGTGAGGTCCTTCTTCGGCATCCTGAGCCACGCCTGCGGATCGGGACGTACCTTGTCGGTGTCGATCCCCTCGTGCACCACGTTCAGTTTTCCGTGATGGATCGCCGGATACACCGACTTCTGCCACTGCGTCGGACACTGTCCCGCGTCGGCCGCCGCGAGTCCCAATAGGTTCCCGAGGTTCTTCGTGCGCAGGCGAGGGGCATCGTCGAGGGAAGGTGCCATCGCCGGATCGAAACCGACGTCCGCTCCCTCGGATCTGTAAAAGAACTCGAAGTAGCCCAACAACGGCGACTGCGGGAACGCGTCCTTGAGGTACCAGATCTCGCCCCATCCGTTGTGCCCGAGCATCAGGTCGGGCACGAATCCCGATCGTTTCAATTCCAGCGCCGCGCGCATGACGGCCTGCGCATTGAGCACGCCCGCCTCGGTGTCGCGCAGGTAGCGATGAACGCCCTTCCCATGGGGGCGCTCCGGGGTGTAGACGATCTTCGTCACCCCGGGCAACTCGCCATCCCTGCGCTGAGTGATGAAGACGACGCGGTTGGCGGGATCTGCGGCGAGGCGCTGCACCAAGTGCAGGTACTGGCCGGGAAAGTTCTGGTGAACGAAAAGGAAATTCATGGCAGCGGCCGCATGGTACCAAGCTGGCGGCAACGATGAAAGATGAAGCATGCATATTGACACCGGTCGGCATTTTGGGTCCAATGCCGGACCGGCAATGCCAAAGACATGAATAGGGGGCGGCAGTGGGAAGGGCGCGGGCGCATCGTCTTCTCAGTGCCATGGCCAGGCATCTGAGACGCGCTCCACCCGCCGCGCCGTCCCACTCGTTCTCCACCGAAGATCTCGTTTGGGCGCTTGGCAGTTTCTGCGCGCTCAACCGCAAGCCGTTCGACGCGGATCTCCTGGTCCGCCAGTTCCCGCCGCCCTATGGCGCGGACTCGCTGGTCCATGCGGCCAGAGGCCTGGGGTTTCGCATTCGGCGCACGGACTGCAGTTCGACCGCTGTCGGCGCCCTCAACTTCCCGTGTCTGGTCGTATTGAAGGAAACCGGCGAGAGCGGCGAGGGCGCGCCTCCCGAGGCCGCCAGGCATCGCCCGGCAATCGTGGTCAATGCCGAGCCGGACAAGGTCGTCCTCTTCGCCGCCGGCACCAATCAACCGCGCACCATGACCGCGGCGGAATTCGAGGCGAGCTTCGCCGGCACGGCATTCCAGCTCGCGCTCGAGACCGAGGCGATCAAGGACCCCGATGCCGCCGTCGAGCAGCGCAGGACTTTCGGCTTCAACTGGTTCATCCCCGAGCTGCTCCGCCACAGGAACGTCTGGCGCGATGTGCTCGTCGCTTCGCTGATCATCCAGCTCCTGGCCCTCGGCACGCCGCTGTTCACCCAGGTGGTCATCGACAAGGTCGTCGTTCACCGGACGGAGAGCACCCTGCTCGTCATTGCCGTCGGCATGGCGGTATTCATGATCTTCTCGGCGATCCTGACCTGGGTGCGCCAGTATCTCGTCCTGCACACCGGCAACCGCGTCGACGCCGTCCTGGGCGCGGCGGTCTTCGATCACCTCTTCAAGCTGCCGCCGCGCTACTTCGAGCACCGCCCGACCGGCGTCATCGCGGCGCGGCTGCGCGGCGTCGAGAACATTCGGGAGTTCGTGGCGAGCGCCGCCGTCACCCTCGTCCTGGATCTCCCCTTCCTGCTGATCTTCGCGGCCATCATGTTCTATTACAGCGTGACGCTGACCCTCATCAGCCTGGCGATCATCGGCGTGATCGTCCTCATGAGCGCGCTGATCGCCCCGATATTCCGCGACCGACTCAACCAGCAGTTCCTGCTGGGTGCCCGCAACCAGGCATTCGCGACCGAGTACATCTCGGGCCTCGAGACCGTGAAGTCCCTGCAGATGGAACCCCAGATCCGGGCCCGCTATGGCGACTATCTCGCCGAGTACCTGCGCTCCGGCTTCGACGTCCGCCAGCTTGGCAACACCTACAACGTCGCGGCCAGCGGCCTGGAGCAACTGATGACCCTCTCCATCCTGGTCGTCGGCGCCTATACGGTCATGAACGGCAAGGACTTCACCATCGGCATGCTGGTGGCCTTCCAGATGTTCGCCGGCCGGCTCTCGCAGCCGATGCTGCGGCTCGTGGGCCTGTGGCAGCAGTTCCAGCAGGCCAGCCTTTCCGTGCAGCGCCTCGGCGACATCATGAACGCGCCGCCGGAACCCTATTCCATCCTGCCCAGCCGGCTCCGGGAAGGCAAGGGTGAGATCGCGATCGAGCATCTGGCTTTCCGCTATGCGGACAACCTGCCGTTTCTCTATCGGGATTTCACGCTATCGGTGAAGCCCGGCCAGGTCGTCGCCGTCATGGGGCCTTCGGGGTCGGGAAAGAGCACCCTGGCGAAACTCCTCCAGGGTTTCTACCAGCCCTCGTCCGGGATCATCAGGATCGACGGGCACGACATCGGGCACCTGTCGGCCAACGAGCTGCGGCACTACTTCGGC